>DATKXZ010000056.1:0-13688 GCA_035528755.1 Desulfobacteria bacterium
ACAATAGAATCATTAATACAAAAGAGGAGTTGCGGTTAGCGGTTAGTGCCGAGATAGATGTATTGTCTATGAAATCAAAGGGGTTTTTATCAAATTATTTTCCAATATTGTTCGGGTAGAATTGGGGTGATTGACTATATATACGAAACAGTGTTGCTATGGTGTTCGATGAAATAAAAATAGAGATCCCTCATCATGTGGTTTACTCTAAGAAAGAGATACACGGGTGGTGGAGTGGTATTGAGCCTTACGGTATGAGAGAGTGCACTTCCGAGCGGCTATTGATAAATCCGTATAACGGCTGCGAGCACCACTGCTTCTTCTGTTATGCACATGCATTTCCAGGCTATTTCGCCCACTTTCGGAGGACTGGTGAAATCACAGTGTTCGAAGATTTTGATAAAGTAATCGAGGGGCAGTTGGATAAGATCCGTGTAGCGAGTTGCGGTTATTTATCACCGGTGACTGACCCTTTTCAGCCGATAAACAAGGCGTATCGACTGACGGAGAGGATAATGAAGGAGTTCGTGAAGAGAAATCTTCCGGTGGAGGTAGTAACGAAGGGGGTGATCAGAGGCACTACGACTTCTTGCGGCGCAGCAGCACTCCTTCGCTCAACTCAGTATCCTGACACTGGATGAAGAGAAGCGGCGATGGATGATGGAAGGCGGCGCATCCATCGATGAATTGGTGAAGACCATCGAGAGACTTGCCAACAAGGATATCTTTACCGTCTACAGAGTGGATCCCGTTCTACCGTACATCACCAGCGGTGAGCAGGAACTGAAAGAGTTAATCGGAACGGTGGTGGATGCTGGTGCATCACATATCATTGCGAGTTGCTTGGATATCCCCAAGGCGTTGGAGCGTGATATATACGGGAAGATCGAGAGCGGGTACGGTAAGGATATGAGAAGGAGATATGAGCAGTTATACGTGGAGAAGATGAGCGGGAGGAGACATGCCCGCGTGGAATATCGGAGAAAGTTATTTGGAGAGATCAAAGCGTTCTGCGATAAAGCGAAGGTAACGCTGGGCTTATGTATGGAGTTTGAAAAGGTTATTGAAGACGGCAATGTGCGATATGAGGGACTCAATCAAGAGTTCATGACCTCACGGAACTGTGAGGGGATCGATATACCGATATACGTGAGGCGAGACGGCGAGGATACCTTCTTGCCGGTAACGGCTTGCGCTGGGAATTGTTTGGCTTGTTATCGGTCCACCAAAGCGCCTGGCTGCGGGATAGAAGACCTGAAGAAGGCGGGGGCATGGAAGTTGAGGGATTATAAGAGGTGGAGTAAGCTGGTAACGGCAAGAAACGCGAAGCAAACCCTTCTAGATGTATGATGACGGAATTAGAGAAATTACGGGAGAAAATCGAAGACGAAGAAGGGTTGTTTATTCCCGTAGAAGTAGATGAGCGTGTAAAAGATACCATTGCGGATTTAGGCTATTCGTGCTCTGAAACAGCAATAAATAATGCATGGAAAGAGCTTAAAAGAAATTATGGCAGTGGCAGTTTCGAAGAGATGTATAGAAATGAATGCCAAATAGTAGCATACCTTCGATATTATTTTTTCTTGAACTATCCAGTCATAAAGTGGATTTTGCTGAAGAATCTCGAAAGAGGAACGAACATTATTCCCGATGGTTTAATTAATGTTCTTGATTACGGAGCAGGACCAGGGACAGCCTCTCTTGCAATTTGTGATTTCCTGAAGAAAGCAAAAGATAGTGGTGTTTACGAAACTATAAGAGTAAAACTATATTATGATGAGCTGAGGGGCTTTTTCGGTGAATGTTATAAAAAAATGCTCAGAGAACATGAAATAATTGTTAAAATGAGATATGTACTTGAGAGGGGAAATTGGTATAGAAAAGACTTTTATAATATAATATTGGCTTCTTACGTGCTAAGCGAATTAACTAATGAAGCTCTAGATGAGTTTTTAGAGAAAGCTTACAAGTCTCTAAAGGCTGGGGGATATTTAATAATTATAGATTCTGCTTATGAGAATGCACGGAGATGGACGGGGATATATTTTGGGCTCAATAAGGGGCGGTTTAAAATCATTGATGCAAGCGGTCCACTTTGTTTTGATCGGGATTGTACATTGTGGGGTACCTGTTACAAGATGAGCATAAGGGGAAAGGAATTGAGAACCCCCGCGGGGATGACTACTGAAATGAAAAAATCTTTTGAGGATAAAAATAAAAAGCGGGGAAAAACATATTGGGTTCATCTAGTTTTGAGGAAAGAGGAGTATACATTCGTGGATCCTTCGCGGGTAGAGGAGCATATCGGAAGAGACAATTTTATCACATCCGGTTGGGTTATAGAGAAAAAACCCACGGAAAGAGCAGAAAACATGAGCATCTGCAACGGATTAGGACGCTGTAATCTGGCACTTTGGAGAGAAAGGGATTTTTCCGGGCAATCAGAAGATATTTCGGTGGGTGATATACTCACTATAGAAGGGGAGTATAGAGGCCGTCCTTTTGATAATTTACCCAGCGTAAACGTCATCAGAGTAATTGAGCACATCAAAAAGAGGTAGAAAAAAATCCTGAGCATAACATTGGACATTTGCTCAGAGAGGTTGTTCATATGTATGATGAAGAAGAAAAGAAAGGAAATGGGCGTTATGAATTAACAAAGGAAGAAAAACTGCTCCTTGAGGAGTACAAACTGGGTCAGGATGCTTATTATCGATCTGAACGCGAATACTCATCGCGAGAAAACTTCTTCATTGTAGCGGAAGGGATAGTCATTAATGGTGCCGTTCAGGCATTGATAAAAAAGCTGTACTGGGTCGCTATTCTGATCAGTCTATTCGGGATAATGCTTTCTGCAGTTTGGTTCTTCATGCAAGCGAGAAGCTATAGATATTCAAAAGCGAAAATTGATCAAATAGATAAAATTGGAAACGGATTAAAATTTATATACAAAGTTAAACCTGAACCTAAAATAGAGCACAGGTATGAAAAAAGGAGTACTTGGTGCTTGAGAAAAAGCATCCCTTTAATATTTCTGTTTTTATGGATGTGTATCCTTATTGTTTCATTATTTAAACCTCAATGCTTTCCGTGGTGGTTTAAGTTGGTATTCATTGGAATAACCGCTTTATTCCTTTTTAAACTTTATTGGTGGTGCCAAGATCCCGATTGAGATCAAAACTTTGAAGACTACTCGACCAGCTTTCTCCTTCACTGTTGCTGGCGCGCTTTCAGCGCCGCATCGACGATAACGTCCTCGACCATGGTAAGTGACGGCTCAAAGCACCGTTCTCTCATCACTATATCACTTGCGGTTATCCCGGTTTTTATAGCGAGTGTCAGCTCGTTTATCCGCTCTGCGACCGTCTCCTCCGAGACGAGCTGCGCGCCGATCAACTTCGCGGTATCCGCTTCGAAGAGCACTTTCGCGATGATCAGCTTCCGGGTGGGGAAGAACCGCGCCTTGGTATATTTGATCGCTCTTCCCGCTTTCACTGTCATTCCGTTGCTCCGTGCGCACGCAGAGGTAACCCCGACACTTCCCACTTGAAGGCCTGAGATGGTAGCGATCGTAGGACTTAAACATGACTCGTACGAAGAACTGACGCCACGGAGGTTATTGGTGACAACCCGTGCCTGTATCAACGCCGTGGATGCGAGTTGACTGAGCCGAGGACGATTCGTGACGGCATCGGTCACCTCAATGCAGTCACCGAGCGCGTAGACGTTCGGTAAATAAGAATGCCCTTTTTTAACACGCAATGAGTGATCCACCACAATTCCACCGCTCTCGCCGATCTCTATCCCTGCTTCTCTTGCAATAGCCACATTGGGTCGCATCCCCGCCGCTATCAGCACGATATCAGCCGGAATATCTTCTCCGCCCACTGATACTGACTTTACGTGCTGTTCACCTTTTAGAGCACTCACCGGTTTACCCAGAATGAACGTTACATCGTTACGCAGCCATTTCTGCACTACAGAGGCCACATCCGGGTCCAAAATGGTCGGGAGCAGCCGGGGCACCAGTTCCACGACCATGGTCTTTATACCTTTTTTTGCGAAGGCGACTGCTGCCTGCAGCCCGATCATGCCACCACCCATAATTACCGCGTTACTCGTTTCCGGCGCATCCATCACAGCTTTTATCCTCTCTCCGTCTTCTCGCCCCCATAACGTGAATACACCCTCAAGGTTCGTGCCGTCAATTGGCGGAATAAACGGTTTACTGCCCGTTGCTATGACCAGATAATCATACGGTATCTCTTCGTCAGTATCAACACGCACAGAGCTATGCTCCACATCGATGCTCGTAACTTCAATTCCTGTTCTGAAGTCAACGCCTTTGTCACGATAAAAATCTGGTTCAAATAACACGAGTTCCTGTATATCGTACAGTCCCTGCAGCGCAAACGGTAAGCCGCAACTTGAGAAGAAGCCCTCACGCTCTTTCTTTAGCAGCGTGAGCTCCAGCTGCTCGGCATTTACTTCCGCCCGCAGCAAGAGCTCTAAAACGTCTATACCCGCCGCGCCTCCGCCAATGATCACTACACGTTTTACCACCATACCGCGCTTTCACCCACCAATACAGGATATGACTTATACAACTGTTGGTGCTACTCGATTTAATACATTGGCTAAAGCGATGACCCTATCTCAAATGACCGCTTCTTTCGCCACGGCATAGGTCTCCTCCATCTCTGCTTCCGAGGTAATGCCCACGCTTACCGAGTCTGCATATTTATAGACGAACGTGAACAGCGACTGCGTTGGTTTCAAACGCCCCGCAGCTAACGGCTTTATCGCGATTACCTGTTTGGCAGTGGTTTCCAAAGCCTTCAGCGTACTTTCATAATCCGGCTCCATGGCATAGCCAACGGGATTCACCGGAGCAAGATAGACATCAAAATCAAAGCCCGCATTGTCCAGCTCCTCGATTGTGGCACCGGGATAATGCGTAGCTGCCGCAGGTGACGCGCCCAGAGCACGTATCTCCTCAATCCAGCCTTCTATTCGCGAGTCCAAAGCGTCGCATGAGAGCGCGTGTATCGCTATAATTTCTGGCTTCAACGGTCTTATCAGAGCCAAATCACGCTCGAAATTCCGCCCGCTCGGTATCGTTGCGGCGATAAAGAAATCCACACCTATTTCCTCCATCGCTGCAGTCAATGCGCGCACTAACGGTTCGTACACAATGAGTTGTACCGCGTTCACCCCATGTCGTGCAGATGCGATAAAAAGCTGCTTCATGGTGCGCTCGTTATGGAAGAACCGGTTTCGATACTCCGAGGCTTTCGTGCCGAACTGACCCGCTCCAATGAACGGAGACGTTCCGAGCATGAGTTTTGGGATTTGAAGCGGCATTACATGTCCATATAGACTCGAAGCGAAAAATAGTTATGGTTATAATAGAATAGAAAAAAGACATGAACACCATCTAAGGAGTGCTAAACTATGGTCAGTAAATCGTTATTGTATTCATCGATTCCACAGTTTCTCGAGCCCTATGTGAAGGATGCCGTTGCGTTCCCCACGTTAGATACCCTATCCTCCGTACTAGGGATAAAAGAGCGAGACGGCGAGAAGGTCGTGCTAAAAGCGAACGAGCAATTGGCGGGTTACAAAGTGCGGGACGTCTTCTGCACGAAAGAGACGCGGGAATTGAAGCGAGATATCTTGAAAATACTCGCGTCCTATGCGACGACGCGAAACGGCAAGGAGCTGATTCTTACACGCACACCCACCCTCGACCGGGAAGAGGTGCAGAAGCGGTTTGAGGATGTGCGTGAGGGCGAACGATTGCATGAGCTTCTGGGCGCGGAGAAGATCGCGAAGGTGCACGAGATACTTTCTGACGCTGAGGTGAAGAGCCTGAGCTTTGGCAAATCGCCGCTTGTCGCTACTCGCAGTCGCGCGTTGGAAGCTAAGCTACAGGATTTTTACGGCGATTTCGTGCGCGTCGCTATTGTTGATTCCGTGACCAACGCGCAAGAGCTGCTGCAACGAGAGAATATCATCCTGTTCGCGGAGGAGGAAGGAGGAGAAGAGGAGCGCGTGTTTGACGAGCCGGGCATTATAACCGTAACCGAAGATGCTCTGTCGGAGATACGTGAGGTTTATCCCGAATTCGTGGTCAATTCCTTCGTCGCGAAGAAGACGGCGATAGAGGCGGTGATACGGCTCCTAACCGAGTTTGAGGAGCTGCGGGCTTCATCTCTGTTCAGCGGTATCGCAGTCGAGGATTTAGAAGCGGTTGTGAAGCTTGTAGACGGCATAGCAGCGGGTGAGCGCGCGGGTGAGACGAACTTCGAGGAGGTGCTGTATCGCTGGGAGGATGCGATCAACAAGGAAGTGGCGCGGATAATGCGGAGCGGTGGCGGTGCGGACGATTTTAAAGGCTACCTGGATGAGGTCGTGGTGAGCATTGCGGATGAGCTGATGCTGACCGGCGAGGATAAAGATATTCTGTGGGAGAGCGCGTACGAGAACCTGGAGCGGGGCCCACCGTTTGAATTCTCACGGGCGAAGACGGAGTTCTTGCGTCGACGGTATACCCGGCAGATGGGCGAGCAGCGGTATTACCGGTCACGAGACTGCGCACAGCACCTGGAGCAGCGGAGCGAAGTGGTGAGTGCCGCGATTAAGCAGTTCTTCTATTTCGACTTCATGCTTGCCGTTGCGCGCTTCAGCCAGGACTTCGGATTGACGGTGCCGGAGCTCGTTGAAGACGGTCTGGGCGTGATCAAAAGCCGGAACCTCTTTTTAGTTGACGATGAACTCAAAGGCGATGAGAAAGTGGTGCCGATCTCTTATTCGGTAGGGGACGCGGATTTAGGCATCTTTGGCGCGACGCCGCATCCCGTAGCCATTCTTACCGGTGCGAACAGCGGCGGTAAAACCTGTCTGCTGATCACGCTCGCCAGTTCGCTCATCCTCACGGAGCTTGGACTGCCCGTGCCTGCGGAACGCGCGGAAATGCCGCTGTTACCTCTCTATTTGTACCGGAGGAAGATGATCAAGAAGACCGGGTCGTTTGAATATTCCATGCGGGCGCTGAGCCGGATATTCATGCGAGAAGGCGCGAAGGTCGTGTTAATAGACGAGTTAGAGGCGCTTACCGAACCCGGCGCTATGGGCCGGATAATGGCGTCCGTGTTGAATAACCTGCCGAACGATACGCTGGCGGTGATGATCACGCATTTGATTCACGAATTGCTGCCGCATATCAGTATGAAGAAGGTGCGCGTGGACGGTATCGAGTCCGAGGGTTTAGACGCTGCGGGCAATATCATCGTTGACCGGCAGCCGATGTTCAATCATATCGGGTCGAGCACGCCGGAACTGGTCATAACGAAGCTTCTGGGCCGCGTGCGTAAAGCGGAGTTGAAATCAGTCTACGAAGAGATACTGAAGGTGCTGGAGAAGGAGCGCGAAGAGTGGAGTTGAAATAGCCGATAGCACGGTTCGTTTCTCGACGGCTCTCAATACGCTGCTATACGGTAGGTTCCTTGTTTGACGACAGGGAAAAATGCCTTATTCACGTCACGCGATCTGACTCTCCTCATCCTTTGAAAACAACCCTTCAGGTAGACATTTAATGTCTGTTAAACTATTACAGGACGTCCCGGCACTGGACAGCCCCTGCATATTACTCAGCAGCGAATACAAATTTATCGATCATGTCCCCGCTACAGCGGAGGAACTCAAGCGATACAACAACGGGATACCGGGGATACGGTTGTATTAGGCGTACCTTGAGATTTTACGATACACACCTTTAACGTTACGACCACGATTTCCTCGGTGCTTTGGCTGAACCTTTATAAAGAGAAAATCAAACATAATGTAAATGGGCATAGCGGCCATAGCGACGGGGAAACTCCCGGACCCATTCCGAACCCGGCAGATAAGCCCGTCAGCGTTCCTTACTGTACTGAGTTGCGCGAGCACTTGGGAACTCTGGATCGCTGCTATGCCCATTCCTTTTTAATGCGTGATACCTTTGGAAGAATATGGGAAAGGTATTTGTGTCTTCCGTGGATTTGAAGGAGTTCCGGGGCATAAAGGAGATCAAAGAGCAGCTCGAGTTCAATAAGTTCAACATTCTTGTCGGGCGGAATAACAGTGGTAAGTCTGCGATATTACACGCGCTCTCGCTTTTGCCAGACCCGGAGCTTGGGTTACCAATGGGACTAACCGTTCGCTTTTGGAGTCCGAGAGAGGATAGCATTCAAAAGTGGGAGAATAGAAGAGGGGTTTTTAATTATCTCCTTGGAGGGTCTGATTCGGCAATTTACCGATATGCAGGAACTGCTGTTGTGGAGTTCTCGGTAAAAGGGAAATCCTGCCAAGTGAAAATCGGCAGAAGCAGACTAGAATTCATCGTAGATGGTGAGAGCAATATTCCTACCGAGGAGTGGCTTAAACAGTTGGGCATTGAAAGAGAACGAGCAAAGGATTTAGTTGCATTCGTGCCCAATGACAGTACCTTCTTTAAGAATTTAAAGGTCAATTTAAAGCAAAATTGGTCGGTTGTCGAGAAGAGCGGTGCGCATTACAGCATTGTCCGAGACATCATCAACAAGTCCGTAACTGACACCTTTACCGAGGTCACTCCAAGAGAGGGCGAATTATACGCAAGGAAAGAGGAGAATGGCGTTCCTTTCTATGTCAAAGTTCGTGATTTAGGTGACGGGATCAAGAAGATGCTCAGCGTTCTCTTATGGCTCGAAGCCAGCTCACCAGAGCTCGTGCTCTGGGACGATTTTGAAGCCTCCGTGCACCCAACGCTGATAAAACTGGTATTAGAGTGGCTGATGAAGAAGGACTGGCAGGTGGTACTTACTACCCACAGTATAGATGTGCTTCTGAAGCTTCTTGAGATAGATTCTAATGAGACAGAATGTAGTATTATATTCCTCCAAAAGACCTCGGATGACATACTTTTACACAAGACACACACGCTCGAAGAACTTGAAGACTTCGTCATTTCTAATCAAGATCCAAGACTGTTGCCTGACTTACTTAAACTATGAAATTTATTAGTGATCGACCAGGCGAACCTCTTATCCTAACAGGGAACGGGCGAGGAGAATTTTATTTGCTGAAAGGGATCGCGGAGAAGCTTGACGGCACTTCAAAGATTATATTCTTCCCTTATTTCCAAAGCAAAGTGTTAGTAGATATCCCAAAAACACGAACCACGCTTGCCGTACTTAAATCACTCATGGAATATGTGGAGGAATACGATGTCAAACGTTTTCTTGTGATACTTGATCTTGAACACTTCACGGGAGAGATCAGAGGTGAGATTGAAGAGAAACTTGAGTCCTTAGATGTGACGATAGCGGAGACAGAGGCCTTAAATCCTCCGCATGATAACGCCCTTCGTGTAGAAGGCCGGTCAAGGAGTGGAAGGGATTTTGTAATGTTAATAACTGTCATGGGCGATGAAATTTGTCCGAAGATAGAGTGTCACATTACTCGATTAGTAGAGGAAAAATATGGGGTGTGGATAGACCCTAATCAAGCTAAGGAAGAATTCACGAAAAAAGTAAGACGAACTACAGGGGCCAGAAGGTACGGTAAACTGGCGGAAGATTTGACTGAAGAAGAACTAACCAAGTTCTTTCCGCAATTAATGCACGCTTTGAAGGCTGCCGAGAGACTTATCGAACCGTAGCTTCTTGAAGTTGCCTCATTTTTTGTAAAGGTATCGCCTAATCTTTAAAACCTCTCGGCACTACCTTAGGTATACTACTATAAACACAATGCACTGGTCGTTAGCAATCGCACAGGACATCGTATCGAAGCGGAAAGAGCAAAAGCACGTTGTTGCCACCGGCATTACGCCATCGGGCGATATTCATGTGGGTAACCTGCGAGAGATAATAACCGGGGACGCCGTATACACTGCCCTTGTCGATCTGGGTGTGGACGCACGACTCATTTACATCGCGGACACCTTTGACCCGCTACGGCGACGCTACCCGTTCCTCCCCCCGGAATACGAAGCGCACGTGGGCAAGCCGCTATCTGAGATCCCAGACCCCGAAGGACGCCTTCCTTCTTATGCTGATCACTTCTTACAGCCGTTCCTCAGCTCTCTGGACGAGTTGGGCATAGAACTAGAGGTTTTTAGAGCCGATGAGCTGTATAAGTCCGGGCGGTACGTGGAGATGATAAAGGAGGCGTTAGTGCGCAAGGAGGAGGTATCGAGGGTCATAAAGGACGTTTCCGGTAGGGACCTGCCAGAAGATTGGTCTCCGTTCAATCCGCTTTGCGACGTGTGCGGCAGGATCAACTCCGCAGTGGTAAAGGGCTACGATATCGACAAGGAGGAGGTATATTACGAGTGCGAATGCGGGCACAAGGGTGTTGCTTCGTTTACCGGCGGCGGTAAGTTGGCGTGGCGGGTGGATTGGGCAGCGCGGTGGAAGATCCTCGGCGTTACCATCGAGCCGTTTGGCAAGGATCACGCTTCGCCCGGTGGCTCGTTTGACACCGGCACGCGACTGTCCGAAGAGATCTACGCGTATCCGGCACCGTATCCTATCCCGTTCGAGCATATCCTCTTGAAGCTGCAGGGCGAGGGCACGACGAAGGCGAAAGTTACCGCGATGTCGTCGTCCCGGGGCACGAATATCCCCGTGCATGAGATCATAGCGGCCGTACCACCGGTAATTTTAAAGTATGTCATATCGCGGGTGCGACCGGAAAAGCATATAGAATTTAACCCCTCGTTACCGTTGCTCAACCTGGTCGACGTGTATGAGCGCGAGATCGGGAGTATAGGAAGCGGCATTGCGGGAACAATTCCGTTCCGTCATATCATCACGCTTGTGCAAATAGCCCGTGGCGATGCCCCGGAACTCATCGCGGTTATTAAACGGAGCGGCTACGAGCTTCATGAGGATAACGACGAGGAGCTAAAGGAGATAAGAAAGAAAGCACGGTACGCGGAAAACTGGCTTCGAACCTACGCGCCGGAGAACGTGAAGTTCGAAGTGCAATTAGAAGTACCGACAGAGGAACTAAAAGACCTTTCGGGACCGCAAAAAGAAGCGCTGAAGCTCATGGCACAGGCGTTACAGGCCGGCACGAATCTGAGTGCTGCCGACTGGCACGATAAGATCTACGAGGTAGCCTCCACCGTCGACACGGAGCCAAAAGAGATTTTCAAAGCGATTTATATCGCATTATTGGGGAAGCCCTCAGGACCGCGTGCTGGCTGGCTGCTCGCCTCTCTGGATACTGAGTTTCTACGGAACCGGTTTGAAGCGGTGGAAAAGCTATAAGTCTGGTTTCTGAACTTATCATGCGTTCGCCCGCCCGCACAGCCATCCATCCCTCCATTCATTCATCACGGAGCTAAAAAAATCCGCTTCTCAATGCGTCTATCCAATACCGTACGAATCCACCGATGAAACTCCCGATTTGACTCGCGGACATGTCTTCCGGAATAGGCGCGTTGCCAGAGAGAATGGGCAGCAGGAAGAACAGTGCAATTATCACCAGTACTATTATCGCTATGATCTTCACCTTTCTCTTTCACCTCCTTTTCCTTCTTTCTCAGACTCCACCACAGGATAAGGTCTCCCCTCTTCGTAATTCCTTTCGTGCTTATGTGTAATAAAAGCTATCTATCGCACACACCCGTGAATTTAGTGGCCAGTATTGCTTCCGTCGTGATTGGCGGTTTTACCAGAGATAAATAAGAGCGGGAAGATTATGTCGCTGAGGCAACAGGGTAACCAAACAGAGAGGAACAAAAACAGTCCTATAATGACGAGGGTAATCCAACTTACCGTCTCTCCCAGGGCCATGATAATATGGAACGCCGACGCCCAGGTGCTCAACAATACGTGCCCCGCATGGGGGAACTCGGTCGTCGGTCTCCAGTAAGCAATTGCGATGCCCAGAAAGGCAAGCGGGTTAACGAGCCACCACATCTCGATAAAGCCGATGTGAAGTCCCGGATTGGGGAGCTGAAGTAACATTTCACCGGCGAAGGGCAGGAGTGAATCGCTTAGCGTCGCTATGCCAATAGAGCCGATGTACCCAACGAGAACTAAAGCTACGCCTTTGCCCCGGTGTAGCCGGTACATGCCCGCCGTCGCGAGCGCGCTCAGCACGACGTGAAGCGGGTGGAGGGTATAGAAAATTTGTTCAGCTGCGGGTTGCGGGAAGTGCACGGCCAACAGCACGATAACGATGCCGGTAATAGCGCCGAACGCAGTGAACGGAGCATGCCGTAGCAACTCCTGGGTAATAAGCTTTGACGTTTCTTCTGTTTCTGCGCCGAACGCGTCATTGCCGTGCCTCATCTCTTACAGCCACCCGTATTTTTTTGGTCGTGCTACAATATAATTCTAGGGATTATTGGCGTTTAAATAATTTCGCGGATCGTATGATGTGTTTTTTCATGTATAGTCGTGTTTTAAGAAGGGGTATCAAAGAGCTATCGAGAATAAAGGAACTGCTCCGAGCGTTCCCGGCGACGGGAAGATGGATTACGTGAAGTTGATAATTGCGTAGCAACACTTTTTCTTTTTTGAACGGCTTCGCCGCCCCATTGCTTTCCGCAATGTCAAAAGAAAACCTATGTAAAAAGAAAATTATTCTTTTGCGGGAAACGGAGTTTTCTGAAAGTTCCCCGAGAAAAAACCTTCTTTTCTGTTTTTAACGGCTATCCCGAGTTTTCAAGTTCGATATCTTTTATACGGTCTTATTTTCTCAACTTCACCGGACTTTTTTCTTTTAATCCGCGAACAGAGTTGTTATATAAAATATTTTCGAGAAGAAAGACAACAGAAAAGCTTATATATTAATTTGGTGTATGTAATGGTTACCTTAAAAAAATATGGGCGAAGTGGAAGCAAAATGGGAAGGGGTAACGAGGCATGATCTCCGTCTTTTAAATCATTCAGCAGAATAATTGCCAACAGGGATGGAATATATGCAAATGAGGAAATCGTATGGAAGATGAGGTCTTTTATCTAAGCAGACCCAGTATACTAATAGCTTTTATAATATCTTTTATTTGCTTTGCCATTTGGTGTGTTTCATTACCTTTATCACATTATATCCCTATCCCTTTTGAAGAACTACGAGGGATTATTATGGGTTTCGGAGGATTAATGTTTTCTATTATATTTGGAATATTTACATTGGTTGCGTACAATAGTAAACTCCGAGATTTTATAGGAATAAACAGAATAATTATATCGGGTGATGGCTTTTTATTGTATAAAAAGGATGGAACAATAGCCAAAAAAATTCTATGGCAAAATATTAAAGATGTAGAATATCAGGATTTAATAACACGGTATTATATTCCCCCTTTGGGCGAATATAGACAGCTACAGAGTGTGAAATTAAACCTGATTGATGGTAGTACTTTTGAGATTCCTGTTGATGAAATACTTAAAGAATCTGATCATTTTAGGACGATTTCTGCAATACAATATAGAGTAGCTCTACAAGAGCAAGATTAAATTTCTGAGTTATACAAAACATCAAGGTTGGAAGATAATAAAATGAAAGAAAAGAACAAAACCCCTTCGGGGAAATTTAGAGTGCTTCAGCTCGCACACAGGTAGTTCCAATCGCCCAATTTCGTACCAAATTCACCGTTTTCAGATGATAGAGGCGGATCTTTCTTGAAGAACATCACGAATTCCATTTGT
>DATKXZ010000057.1:0-8261 GCA_035528755.1 Desulfobacteria bacterium
CAATAGAATCATTAATACAAAAGAGGAGTTGCGGTTAGCGGTTAGTGCCGAGATAGATGTATTGTCTATGAAATCAAAGGGGTTTTTATCAAATTATTTTCCAATATTGTTCGGGTAGAATTGGGGTGATTGACTATATAACGTTATTCTTAATTTTATGCATTTAATTTTGTGATAAAAATCGGAAAGTTTAAATAGGGCGCCTGCCGATAATTAATCAAGTTTGCCTAAAAAAGGCAAGGTTGCCTAAAAAGTAGACTATACTTTAAAGAAGGAGGGAAAGGAATAAAATGGGCCTTGAGGAGATAAACATAATATGGCTTGAAGGACAGGACTGTGCTGGTTGTACCATTTCCGTCAAACAAGCGAGCAATCCCACACTTATCGATGTGGTAACCGGAGCTATTCCAGGACTTGGTGGACTGAAACTTGTATTTCATCCAACCTTGATGTTCGAGTGGGGCGACGATGCGTCACAGGTTCTCGTTGATGCCATGGAAGGTAAGTACGATCCCTTTGTACTGATCCTCGAGGGCGCGGTTCCTGATGAATCAAAGGCAGGGGATGGCGTCTTCTGTGTCATCGGAGAGCACGATGGGAAATTACTCAAGCT
This sequence comes from Desulfobacteria bacterium, assembly GCA_035528755.1. Classification (GTDB taxonomy): domain Archaea; phylum Halobacteriota; class Syntropharchaeia; order Alkanophagales; family Methanospirareceae; genus JACGMN01. The sequence goes on from DATKXZ010000057.1 coordinate 614, forward strand.
GAGCGATGTGATTGATGGTCTTGCGCAACGGTGTGCAGCAGCGGTCGCTATTGGCACGTGTGCGTCGTACGGTGGGATACCGCACGGGAATCCGAACCCAACCGGAGCGAAGGGACTTCTGGACTACTTAGGGAAAGAGTGGACGGGCGGTCTGGGGCTTCCGGTCATCTGTGTACCGGGTTGTCCACCACGACCGGACAATATCGTTCAGGTCTTAGGTCATGCGGTCCTCGCTGCGAGAGGTTTGGCACCGCTTCCGGCTGTTGACGAATGGCACCGACCGGTGGCTCTCTACGGTTACACAATGCACGAGCTCTGTCCGATCTGTGGATTCTACGCAGAGGGCACGGATGCACATGCGTTCGGGGATACCGGCTGTCTCGGTGCACTGGGCTGCAAGGGCATCATCACGAACTGTAACAATACAACATGGGCAGACGGCTACGGCGGCTGTACGGGAACAGGAGCCCCCTGTTTCGGCTGTACGCATCCTGACTTCCCGGACGCACCAACGTCACCGTTCTTCGCGAAAGCGCCTGCGATGCCGTTCATCATTGAGAACATAAAAGGCATGCTTGCACACGCGGAGATGGGATTCGAGCGATTTAAGCCAGTACTCGAGTCGCTCCTGCCAATGATACCGGAATTCATAGAGGATCTGGACAAGCAGATGGAAGAAGAGAAGGACAAAGGGAGGAAGATATAAAATGGGATTCTTAGATAGGCTAAAAGGCGGCGGCGCGAAAGAAGCGGCAGCAGCGCCCGCAGCAACAGCAGCGCCAGGACCCGGCGGAGAGCGAGAGATAACGATTGAGCCTGTAACGAGGATTGAAGGCCACTTGGGCGTCCATGCAACGTTAGACACCGGTGCTAAAAAGGTCACCGACGCATATGCTTACAGCCCGATGTTCCGTGGTTTCGAGGTAATCCTGGTGGGAAGAGAGCCGTCCGAAGCGGTTATGATTACCCAGCGGGCTTGTGGCGTTTGTCCTGTGCCGCACGGCTATTCATCAGTAAATGCCGTTGATCAGGTATATGGCGTATCGCCACCGCCGATGGGCGTAGCCCTGAGAGATCTCGTTCACGGCGCAGAGCAGTTATACGATGCTGAAGTTGGTGTGTTGAACCTTGAAGGACCGGACTACAGCGAGGTAGCGGTGAAGAAGTTCAACCCCGACTGGTGGGGCGAGGCGCAGAATACGAAGGCGGAACGGAGCGACGTTCACGGCTTTGCCACCGTTGCGGATATTATGACCGCACTGAACCCACTGGCTGGCGAACTGTATCTCAGGTCGCTGTTAGTCCAGAAAGCGGGGCACAATATGGCTGCGATCTTTGGTGGAAAGCACCCGCACGTGCATTCCTTTGTCCCCGGCGGAATCGCAAAGATAAACCTCTCGGCATCGGACATCGAATCGTACCTCACACTGCTCATGCGGCACATAGCCTTCACGAAGGAGCTGGTAACCGCTACGGATGATCTCATGAATTTCGTGCTTGCACAGGGCTATGCAGACGTAGGAGCGCGCGATATCAGTCTCCTCGCTGTAGGTGGTTACAACGATCCAGAAGCGTATTCCGCGAATTACGAGGAGATGACCGATTGGGGACGTAAGCGATTAGTGTCTCCGGGAGTCATTTTGAATGGCGAACTTGTCACAACGGACCTCGTGGAGATCAATGCCGGCGTGCGAGAATTCATCGGCCGAGGCTGGTACTCAAGTGATTGGGCGCAAGAAGTCGAAACCGATCCGGCAGGGAATAAGATAGCGTACGAGCATCCGTGGAACAAGCGCACGCTTCCCGAGCCTGGCGAGTACGGCAAGTGGGGTTCCAAGTACACCTGGGTTACGTCACCACGGTGGTGGAACTGGAAGGGCGATGGCAAGAACAATGTTCTCGAACTCGGTCCGCTTGCGCGAATGTGGGTGACCGCGAAGGCTGGCCTTGTGCCTGCATCCACGGGATCGAGCCTCAAGTTCGAACTGCCGGCAGCTGTGATACCTGGTTTCAAGTTTGCGGAAAAGATGGAGTTCGAGTGGAAGATCCCGGAGAAGCCGAATGCCGTAGAAAGGGTCAGAGCACGGGCGTACTATCATGCATACACTGCATCCAACGTGTTGAGTCTGGTACTGCAGGCTTTGGACCTCATGAAGGCGGGTAAGACTCAAGTCTGGACGCCATACGAGAAACCAAAGGAAGGTATCGGCTTTGGTGCAACGGAAGCGATGCGTGGCGCGTGTCTGCACTGGTGCGTCATGAAGGATGGTGTCATTAGCAACTATCAATATCACGCGCCATCGACCTGGAACGCATCGGGTAGGGATCCGGAAGAGCAGCCAGGACCGTACGAACAGGCACTTATCCAGTCGCCGATCACGGAAGCTGGAGATCCTGCAGCGTGGAAAGGCATCGATATCGTCAGGACGATTCGGAGCTTCGATCCGTGCTTGGGCTGTGCAGTCGCAGTGCATATCGGCGACCGCGTGGTAAAGCACGAGCTGCTACCGTTCGCTACGCCGGAGTGAATAAGCAGGTAAGATAAACACACAGATTAGTACATATAGGAAAGAGGGTACCGCCAGTCTGTCTGTCTTTCTTGGTTGAGACGGACGAGGTAGGTACTCTTCTGCTTTTATTTTTATATTATATATGCTCTCTTCAGTTAATCCGTTCCTTCTCGGTTTTAATGAGAGTGTGTGTGTGGAGGGGGGGGTTGCTCTTCTAAGAATGCTTCGATCCCTGCCTGCGCGCTCAGGTTGAGCGGTCCTGCTGTAATTCATCCAGAATGATTTCGACCGCGCTATGGATCGCAGTTGCGACTTCCGGGCTCATTTCTTCGCCCAGTTGGGCGTCCTGGATTTCGCACCCGATAACGACAATTGTGGGTGGAAGCGTGCCGATGGTCTTAGCGAAGCTGAGGAGCTCCTCTAACCGAGCTTCATGGATACTGATGTTGAACGGGTTCGGTCCTTCCGGCTTCATCTCTTCCACCTCTTCCGCGTTTATTTCCGTACGATAGATAGTGCCAAGCTTGCCGCCGGTATTAACGGCGTCAGCAAAGATTATGTGGTCGTAGTCATCGAGGTCCGGTGCCAGAGTTATGCCGCAGAGTCCGACATCCCGTGCCTCCACGTTCTCGGGCAGCTCTCTCGTCAGTAGCTCTTCGATGACCCGAGGGCCGAAGCCGTCGTCGCCCATATATTTGTTCCCTATGCCAGCCACGAAGATTTGTGCCATCTTAATCAATACCTCAAGCGCTTTGTATATATTACTTTAGCGGATTATACTCACTGCGGATACGTTCCGCGACACCGGGCGAAAGAGCGTTCACACAGCACACCAAGATAAAGATCGCTTTCGCACGAGGGATTTTAACGGGTATTTAAATAGTAGGGCATAACAAGTTATGGTATACGATGAAAAACGTGACGTCAGATCTGCCAGATGTACAAGCAAGCAGTCCCGAGATAAAGATCAACCTGACGAGAGTGGGCGTAACGAACGTGAAGAAGCTGGTAGAGGTCGCGCGAGCCGGAGGTAGGAGGCCGGTAGTTCTTATATCGGATTTTTATATGTTTGTGGACCTCCCGAGTGATATAAAAGGGGCGAACATGTCGCGGAATCTGGAAGCGATGTACGAAGTGCTGGAGGAAGCGGTGAGTTCGACGGTATACGATGTGGAGGACCTGTGCAGTGAAGTGGCAAAGCGCTTACTCGATCGTCACCCGTACGCCTCTACGGCAGAGGTGGGCATGAAAAGCGAGTACATGCTGATGAGAAAGACGCCGGTGATGAGAATTTCGTGTCAAGAGCCTGCGATAATCTTCGCGGAGGCGATAGCGTATCGTACGCCGGAACGCGAGAGCGGCATGCAGATAAAGAGGATAATAGGGGCTGAGATCGTGGGGATGACTGCCTGTCCGTGCGCGCAGGAGCTCATGCGGGAACGAGCGGCGGACGAATTGAAGAAACGGGGGATGGCGGAAGAGGACATGAAGACGTTCCTGGACAGCATACCGCTGGCAACCCATAACCAACGCGGCAGGGGGATAATCTCCATAGAGGTGGAAGACGATTTCAGAATACCCCTGGACAATATCATAGGGGTAATAGAGAAATCGATGAGCGCGAAGACCTACGAGATCTTGAAACGTCCGGATGAGGCACGAGTGGTGGAAACAGCGCATCAGAAGCCGATGTTCGTTGAAGATTGCGTCCGTGAGATGGCGAAGCGTGTGGTGGAGACGTTTGGCTACCTGCCGGACGATTCAGTGATCAAGATAAAGCAGATAAACGAGGAGAGCATTCATCAGCACAATGCCGTTGCGGAACGCGTCGCTTCGATCGGTGATTTGCGGAAAGAGCTGAGAGAAGGTAATAACGAGTGAAGTTGAAGTGAAGGCCGGGGTGGCCTAGTTGGTTAGGGCGCCAGACTCATAATCTGGAGGTCGCGGGTCCGAACCCCGCTCCCGGCACTCTTTCTTTTTTTTAAAAAGTTTAAGCTGTTTGAAGAGAGCTACAACTCTTTTACGAGCGCTTTGAGCTCGTCGATCCGCGCGTTTGTTTTCAGTCCGGTATCGGAGAACTGCGTTCGGCTGGCGGAGAAGCCTTTGGAACGCACTGCATCGATTAATGATGTGAGAGACGGTGGCGGGATTTTCAATGCCTTACTGAGCGCATGATGCTCGTAGAAGTAGGGTATGTCCCGCAGCTCGTGGCTGCAGGTGGACACGATCTTCATCGCTTCTTTTTGCTTGCCCAGCTCTCGGTTGCCCAGTTCTTCATGCACCAGCTCGCAAAATTGTGTGTCTTTAATCGGATGAATATACAGCGGGCCGGCAATCCGCATTCTTTTACCGCAGAGCTCGCAGGTGTTGTTCATGCGCATGTCCAGCATATCCTGATAGGAGAATGAGAAGCGGTGCCCGCAGGAGAAGCAATGGGCGATGAAACCCAATCGTTTAACAGACTCGTCAGCTTTCTTCGCGCCTGCTTCTATCTGTATGAGGAGCCGAATGAAGTGCGCGGAGGCGTACGACAGTAACGGTTGGATCGCCTTGTCAAACCTGGCGAGATCACGTGTGACGGCGCCGAGGAGAACGCGCGTGCCCATCTCCGCGTGGTATTCGGTATTCAGCGGTCGTGCACCGTAGTTCCGCAGGCCGCCGGTATGCGCGCCGCACAAGGGCGCGGTGTCGGTCGCCGTTACCAACAACAGTTTCGTTACCGATTGCGACGCGGCATCCAGAAACGGCACGGGTGAGCCAAACGGATCAACGTCGACGAGATCGTAATGCTTGCGGTGAAGGAGCACGTTCGCGTTCTCGTTATATGCCGTTGCTACATTTTCTACGCCGTTCAAAAGTATGTTTCGGTTAATCAGTTCGAAAGCGGGTTTGCTGCGGTCGTTGATCGTTACCTGCATTCCTCCAACCTCGTTGGCCACGCGCACGCCCCGCACGCCGGTGCCCGCAAGGGCGTCGATGTATTTCAATTTATCGGGGTCACGAAAAGAAGAAACGAAAACGGCGATACTCGCAACGTCGATGTCACGACACAGCTCCATCTTGGGATTGTAGAACATGGATTTGGTGAGGTGCTGTGCTGGTACGAGTATACGGGTGGTTCCTTCGGTGAGTTCGGTGAACATGGGTTATTGGAGATAAGGAAAATGACAAATATAAGTTCGGCGAATGGTAATCGCAGAACTCACTACGATGAACAAGTACGCGATCGCGATTTTTTACAGCGGAGAGGATGAAGGGTACGTCGCGGTAGTACCAGAACTGCCCGGTTGCTCGGCGTTCGGCGAGACGGAATAGTCGGCGTTGCGAACCTGCGGAAAATAGAAAAATTTATTTAGCATGAAAACAGAAAGCTGAAGAAATAGGAGAAGTGAAAGAAGGTAAATAAACTATGCCCCACAAATCTTTTGAAGTCTTTGTCGAACCGGACGTTTTAGTATGGGCAAGAGAAAGTATTGGTAGAAATATTGAAGAAGTTGCTAAGCGACTAAATGTAAGTAATGACTTGGTAAAAAGGTGGGAAAATGGAGAGAAAAAACCCACTTTGAACCAGTTAAAAAATCTCACAAAATTTTATAAACGCCCGTTGGGGGCATTTTTCTTGCCAGAGCCTCCTAAAGAGCTTTCATTACCAAAAGACTTCCGTACTTTGCCTGAAGAAACAAGAATGCCTCTTTCTCCGAAGACACGACTGGCCATTCGAAGAGCACGACGACTTCAATCTTTAGCCGTAGAATTGAAAAGCGCTCTTCAGGAAGAGATTGTCCTAAAAATCGGTAGCGTCAATCTAACAGATGACCCCGAAGTTGTGGCCGATCAAACAAGAGAGTTTTTTGGAGTGGATATTCAAACACAATTTCACTGGGGAAATGAATATGTAGCACTCCGTGAGTGGATTAAAGCCTTAGAAAAAATAGGATTGTTGGTATTACAGATGTCCTTTTCGATTGAAGATGCGCGAGCTTTGTCCCTGACTGATGGTGAAATCCCAGTTATTATACTTAACACCGGAGATTCCATAAAAGCTCGAATTTTTTCTCTTTTTCATGAATTTGGGCATATTTTACTTAATAAAGGTGGAATCTGTAATCCTAACAGAGGTACTTGGGATTCACCCGACCAACATAACTCGCCTGAAGGAATAAGATTAGTAGAAAAATTTTGCAACCATTTTTCAGGAGCACTTTTGGTGCCTAAGGCGGTATTATTGAATCACAAGATTATTAAGTCAGAGTCGTCTTCTCTCGAGTGGTCTGACAATACACTTGGTAAAATTGCGAGAGATTTCAAAGTAAGCCGGGAAGTAATTTTAAGGCGTCTGGTAATCTTAGGGCGGGCATCTCAGGCTTTTTATCAAAAAAAGCGTGCAGAATGGGAAGCAGAAGCAAAGGTTGCAAAAGAAGAAGAGAAGCAAAAAGTTTTGCTTAGCTTAGAGAGGGAATTTAGACAAGATCTAATCAACGAATTTGTGAGTAACGAATTGATAGAGGCATTTGAGGATAAGAACTTGGCCTTGGGAAGCAATGCTGTGGTAACCCAAATAGATGATATGAATTGGGATTTAGAGGATGATAAAAACACGTATAAAATCGAAGATACTGGTACACTTCTAGAAATCTACAAGCTTAGAAGAGGTGGTGGTCCACCACCACCCAGAAAGTGCATCCTAGAAAATGGTGCTCCCTTCGTCTCGCTTGTGCTAGAGTCGTATGCGAAGGATAAGATTACCTATAGCGACGTATCAGATTATCTTGGAATTCGCCTAAAACATCTACCCAAAGTTGAGAAACTTGTCATGGGGTGATGTATGATTCAAAGCACACTATTTCTGGGTTACTGCATAGACACGTGTTCACTTGTGGATTTATGGAGGAGATTTTATCCTCCAGATGTCTTTCAGACATTATGGAGAAACGATCTTGAAAACCTAGTTCGTCAGGGATTACTTATTGCCCCACAAGAAGTTTTTTATGAACTAAACGAGGCTGTCCAACAATTATCTACGAATCGATAGAATACACTTAGATCTAAAGCTCACTTGCTATCCTTCCAGCTTGTGTTAACGTGTCTATGAATTATTGGACGTGCAAAAACCGGTTGATTTTTATATTAGTGGTTCA
>DATKXZ010000058.1:0-13624 GCA_035528755.1 Desulfobacteria bacterium
CAAGAGTTGTATTTTCAGCAGCTTTTCTAACAGCATCACACCACGTAACATTGTGATGGTCCGTTATTGCAATAACATCTAGTTCTTTTGCGAGTGCTTCAGAAACAATATCATCTGGTTTTATTCCTTTATTTCTATAATTATAAGATGCAGGGGTATGAACATGTAAATCACATTGATGAAATTTTGCCCCGTTATCTATCTTTATAATCTCTTCAAAGTTGTCCATATTTATCCTCTCCCCCCGTTCTATCTAGAAATGTAAAAAAATGTTTTGTTAAGTGGTGATAATACCTCTAAAGTTTATAAAACCTACTGATTACTTATTAGCTTTTTGGATTTTTGGTTAAGTTTCTTTTATTGTGGTGTAGTTAAAATAACCACACGTTCAAAAACCCCTTACACTCCTGTAAAGAAGTAGGGTCGTATGCCTGTTGCATACCTTGATGTTTTCGTCAAACTTACAAATATTCTACCTCAAATCCATCTCAAAACGTGTTCTTTGTGCCCTGAAGCTACAATTATAGAATAAAACTTGTAGTTTTAGGGTAGCCCCAATCCGTGTTGCGGATCCGAGATAACATGAGGTTGGCTTAAATAGTTGCCCTGGATGGCTGGCTGTTGTGGTTTTGGTCTCTCAGATCTTCTCGATGAACTGTATCAGCAGCCGGGTCAGCTCGGCTGTCAGCTCTTCAGGTATCTCCGGTTCTGCTGGATTCAAACCGCGCAAGGTGCCCACAGGCTCATCGTGCTCATCTTTGATCTTTGCGGTCCATTTAGCCTCTTCCTCCCAGATATTCTCAGTGCCGCTGCGGTTGCAGTGGTAAAGGGTGAACTGACAAGTGAGCTTGCCCCCTTCCAGATGTCCGACAATTGCAAGGTCCCGAGGGGTGAGCTCGTCTTGCAGCCTTTCCATAATTTGTTGTAAAAACGCGTGAGCCAGATGCGCAACGTGATCCCGCAGTTTCTCAGGCTGCGCTCTCCGGCGATGAGCCGTGACCGCTTTGTTGAGACCATCTACGACCGTGCCCTTCACGTGCCACTCTTTGCTTTCTTCGCCGGACGACGGGTCGTAGGCGCGGAGATTGAAGTACACGATTTTGCGCAGAGCTGGTTTGGGTTCAAGCGTGATCTTACGGCAGTGGTGGGTACACGGCTGGCACGTCTCCCTGGGTTCTTCCTCTTCTGCCTTCTCCTGCCATTCCTTGCGGCTCCGAATCTCGATGATACGACGGATCGTGAGGGCAGTGCCACCTACAGCGCTGAGAACAATCACAATCAGAATAATGAGCTCATGATTCGGATGCTCGAGTTCCGCTGGTGGGGGCATCTCGAAGCCAGGCTCTTCAGGCTCCTCTGTAGGTTCTGATGTTGGCGTTGGTGTGGTTGTTGATGGTGACACCGCGATACCCGGCACCCAGACCCTGATGGTTTGCCGGTTGTTATCCTCATTCGACTCAACGATCTCGTATCCCGAGTCGACAATCACATCAAAGCTATGCCACTGTTCCCGGAGTTCATCACGTATATCCAGAGTGATTGTGACTTCGGCAATCTCGCCGACACCAAGTTCGGGGACTCCGGCCTCACCAGACCAGCCCGGGGCCTCGGCGGTTACTAGTATAAATCCTTCTTCGACAGGAGCTTCGCCTGCGTTCTCTATCGCGGCAACGATTAGCAGGGTTTCTTCGACAATCTCACTGTCCACCCCATCAACGACCAAATCCGGTCGATAATCAGGTGTCACGGGTCGTTGACCAGTCACGACAATGTCGTCCACCTCGAAGATATTACCAGCATCGAGAGTCTCAAAGGCGATGGTGCCGCTGAGGAGTGGTTCAGGGTCGGTGTAGTACAGTTCCGGCTTGCCATCCACAGTGACCTGAATAAGCGAGCCTTCTCCGACGATTTCAACATCGTGCCACGCATATTCGGTGTATTGCGAACTGGAACTGTCGAGGTTTTCATAGAACGTGCCCCCGGGGGTTTCCTTTGACAGGTACAGCCCGCCAGCGTGAAAGCCTATGTAGTATCTGCCCTCCTCGCTCACCCGGTAGTTGAGATGAATGCGCGATCCTGCCTCCTCGATTCTTAGTTTGAATTGGACTCGAACGTCCTGCCAGTCAACGTCTTTGTAACGAGCCCAGGAATGCCCTTCGCCTCTAAGTACGCCCTTCTCCGTTACAGTCCAGCCCGGTTCCAACTCCCAGTCCTGAGCTAGATAATCATCAAAATTCTCCTCGTACAGCACCTCCTCTTCGAGGCTCTGGGCTTGACCAGGCATGGGTGTCATAGCTAAGAGCAGAGCCGCCAGAAAGATCGCTAAGACCAAGGTATCAGACAAGCGCCGCAAGGGCTTGAAAGCGAGATATGCCATTTTCTCCATCCATCACCCTCCTTCTCTCTCCTCTTAGCTCAGTAATCACTCCATGATTTCAAGATACTGATAGGTCTATAGCATAAATAAAACATATATAATTAACTCTAAGGAATATTGTCAGAATTTGACAAATTACATCTTTAGAGAATACGGAGCACACTTATCAGGAGGATAACAGCTAATAAAGTTGCCCCAACAACCCCGGAAAGGTGGTATTCAGTTTTTTCAAAAAATATGACTTTGGATTGAGCCTTGTGGTTATCCCTTGCTCAAAGCCATTCGAAATCAAGGGAGTATTTTCCAGCCCGGTCTTGTCGGCGATATACAAGTGGAGCCTTCGGTCTTCCTTTTTGATGCCGAAGATCTTGCCCTCTCCTCGGAAGTCTGTTTTGGCAAAAAAAATTATATTTGGCATGGAGAAATATGGTCTGTTTGGTTAGTCCAAAAAGTTAATTTGATACTTTAGGGCGACTTAAAAATTTCGCTATTTTTTACCAAATTCTCGAGATACTCTTTTTCCAATTGTTCAACAGCTTGATTTGCGAGACATATCTCCAGTTTTTTAAGAGCCTTTTTAATTTTCTTATCCTTTCCAAATATATCAATAAAGCTCTTATCTTCGGGGAATAGTTTTAGTAGCTCTTTTATTCTCTCATTATCTTGGATGTCTGAATGTTTTTCTGCTAAATTCAATATTGAAGCTTTACCCATGTTCCATAAAAAATCCTTTATAAAAAGCCTAAATGCATCTCTCATTATTTTTTTATCTAAATAAGTTGGTATCTCAATACCGACCATAAAACTATAAAAGAAAAATAAGAAGCTTATCATACCTCCGATACACAGCCACGTAAGAATATTTATGAAAGTCAATGGAATATTTGCATTTCTACTTATATCTATAAGAAATATGCAATAAATAACTAAAATAAAGTATAGGAGTAGTAACATACGAAATTTAATATGATACCGTAATTTATCCAACAAATAAAATATATTTGATGATTGATGTTTCAGAACATGATCGTTAAAGATCTTACAGGCTATTCCCACCAGTGGAGTAAGAATCCCAAGGATCGCAACTAAAACTTGCATTAATTAATCTATAAATTTTATAGATTATAAAAATAAAAAATAACCAAAAGAGCTTCCGTTCAGGAACTTTTCGGAGTAAGAACAAAGAGCGGAACCACCAACCAAAATTATTCAGCTTACCTTTCTTCCACTTCTCGAGATGGTATCGTCTCGCTTTCTTTAACGTACATTTACACCTTTAACTGGTGTACCATTACCTTGACAGAGAACCCGAGAGCAAATAAGGAAAGAGTGCCAATCACCGATACAGCCTATTAACACCGTTGATGAGCGCGTACATCGATGCCATGACGATGTCTTCACTCACACCGCTCGCGGTTATCGTCTTATCGCCCCGGCTTATCTTCACCACGACATTCACCAACGCGTCCGTCCCACCGGTGATAGCATCAACATGGTATTCCTCAAGCCGGAGATCGTTCATTTCCATCCCTGACATAGCCTTCCGCAGTGCATTTATCGCCGCATCCACGGGGCCAACACCGACGCCCGCTTCCACTAGCTCTTCACCATCGATCTCCAACCGTATCGAGGCCGTTGGGTACACGTTCCGTCCGGATACCAGAGACAAGTCGATGAGCTTTATCTTCGCCTCCCGTTCTATTTTCAGGATGTCCTCTACTATCGCTTGGAAGTCAGAATCCGTGACTAACTTGCCTTTGTCACCGAGTTCCTTCACCTTTGTCAGTATCTTCAGCGTCTGCTCGTCATCGGCTTTGATGTCCATCTCCTCCAGCACCCGCTTCACCGATGCCTTGCCGGCATGCTTACCGAGGGTGAATCGTCTCGTCCTGCCGATGATCGAGGGCTTTATCGGCTCGTATAAGCTCGTATCCGCCATCGTGCCGTGTACGTGCATGCCGGACTCGTGCGTGAAGGCGTTATCGCCCATTAGCGGCTTGTTCGGAGCAAGCGGCATCTTCGTCAAAGTCCGCACCAACCGTGAAGTCTCATACAGCTTCTCCTTTACTATATTCGTCTTCATGCCATACAGCAGCTCCAGAACGGTCACGACCTCCTCTAAGGCTGCGTTTCCCGCTCGTTCGCCCAGGCCGTTTACCGTCACGTGCACACAGCTCGCCCCGGCCTCTACCGCCGCAATGGTATTCGCAGTGCCCAATCCGAAGTCGTTATGGCAATGCACGGAAACCGGCGTGTCAACCGTGCAAAGAACCTGAAATACCTCCTTCGTGCGCTCAGGATACAACACGCCAACGGTATCGCAGAAGCATAATCGGTCCACAACCGGAGACAACTGGGAGAAGAAGGATTGTAAAAACGTCATATCAGCTCTGGATGCGTCCTCTGAACTGATCTCCACCGCTAATCCGTGCGCTTTTACGTATTCCGCCATCTCGATCGTCTTCGCTGTCAGCGTTTCCCGATCCATCTTCAGCTTCTTCTTTATGTGCGCGTCCGAAACCGGCGCAACCAGATTGACCGCATCAACATCACAGTGTAGCGCAGCGTCAATATCGCCCTTCAAAAGCCGCGCAAAGGAGCAAATCTCCGCCTTTAAACCCTCGTTTGCCACGGCCTTTATCCCGCGCTGCTCGCCTTCCGAAATGATAGCCGTACCCGCCTCAATAATGTCAACACCAAGCACATCAAGCTGTTTCGCAATCTGCAACTTCTTTTCAGGGGTCAATGACACCCCCGGGGTTTGTTCACCATCACGAAGCGTGGTATCCAGAACTTTTATCGTCTTCCCTCCCTCCATAAGCTATCATTCCTCTTTATCTCATCTACTCTTACATTACTAGTGACCATATTATATTTCAAACTACTTAAGAATCAAACTTTCTCTATTCCTGCTCGCAAACAGCTCACTGGTAATCGTACAACCTTCAAACCAACAAAAACCAACTGAGATCCCTCTCTCGTCAACGCAAAGATCACCAAAGAGTCACTCCAAACCCAAACAAAAGATGCGTTCGACCGAAATTTTTTTATACTGGTACATTACTATGTTCCTTCATGGGCAATAATACAGAAAAGCCTCCTGAAAAAATGGATTATGATATCTCAATAGTAAGGCCAGAGATGCGGGTTGATGACATCACGTTAAGAGGTCAGGGGATGTCTCCGGAACGGTTAAAAGGCATTAAGAACGGATTGCTTACGTTACACACTGCGGAACTGATGGCCGTCAATATCTACAAGTTCCAGATTACGAGCGAACCGAGCGAATTCAATCAGCATTTAATCACCGCGATGTGCAACGAGATGACGCACCTCCAGGATTGCCAGGTTAAACTGTATGAGTACGGCTGGAAACCGAACAAGCTCCGGTGGATAAATTGGCTCGTCAGCGCTACATTCGCTTACATCTCGCGGCTGCGTGGTAAGAAGGCGATACTCAATACTGGTATCTGGGTGGAGACGAAAGCCGTTACGCATTACGAAGACTTCCTCAAGACCATTGATTGGGACGACGACACGCGCAAAGTGCTTGAGAAGGACCAGGCTGATGAATACGGCCATATCAGCCGCTGGGAAGAGCTTCTGAAGACCGTCTAAGCGTGATAGGAGATCTACACAGTGATAAAAATTGAACTCGGTACTAATTTACGTATCAACGCATCACGGTAATACGAAAAAGATCGCGCAGGAAATAGCAACCGGCCTTAACGCGGAATTAGTGAACCTGAGCGATACTGCTATTCCTGACCTTGCAGACTATGACCTGATCGGCTTTGGTTCCGGTATCTATTGGGGCAAACACGATCGGAAGTTGTTAGATCTCGTTAGTGGGTTGCCACGGGTAAACGGCAAGAAGGCGTTCATTTTCTCGACAAGCGGGTTAAAAGCGGGTCGTGTTTTTAATCGGCGGTTACGGCGGAACTTATTGGAGCGGGGCTTCGACATTATTGGTGCATTCTCGTGTAAAGGGTTTGATAACATATGGCCGTTAAAACTCATTGGCGGGATGAACAAAGGCAGACCCAACGAGAGAGATTTAGAAGCGGCCGCGAGTTTCGCAAAAGGTTTGAAGGTAAAATGTAAGGCGTTGCCAACAAAGTCGTAAAAAGCAGGTCTTTAGGAGCAACGCCTCCTGCAGGAAGTTTCCCTTCTTTTTCGTATGGTATGCTTCACTCGATTCGTGGCGGTTATGGAGCGCAGTGAATTGGCTTTAGCTTATATGATTCTACTGCTTCCCGTAGTTTAAAAAGAATACGGTACCACTCTTGGTTTCGACTTTGATCTCGATTCAATCCATACCATTACGCAAGCAGCAACCGCGGCGGGAATGATCAGGGGCAATAAATATGCTGCTACCGTTGCACAGATCGGGAGCTCGTAGCCGAGTGCGCCAAACGTAAAGACCGTAACCGTAAAGGCTGCAATGATTAAAGCACCATAGCCAATGCCTTTCAGGAGCACTTTCACGTGCCGTCGCAGTATCAAAAGTATGAGAAGAATAAGGACGACAAACGCGGCAAACGCCGTCGTGTTCAGGCAGAGTGCCGAGAAGTAGACCACCGGTAAAAGCAGTAATAACCGCGTTGCCGTGCGTAATGGTTCATTCTGCTCTAAAACGGTTGCTATTGGCGGGCTCGTTACAGCGTAGGTATCAGCGATGAATGTCCCCGGTGAATTGGTGAGCAGCACGGTATCACGGAACTCGCGCAAAATCGCAAGAGTTTCATTCGGCGTGCCATAGGCGGCAATTTCAATGAACCCCGGTGCACCAGAGCCTTCGCCGACATCCAGTGCAGAAATGCTCAGCGTTCTCGCAGTGCTCGCATCTACGACTCCAACTGCAGGTGCAGTTATCACGAGACAGAGGAGAACTACGACGATTCCTAAAAGGGGGAACAAAGCTTCACGCCCGCGTACTATGCGCATCGTTTTCTTAGATACCGTATCCATAAGATAGCAAGGGTTTATAAATATTTCGGCCATTCGCATTTCCGTCCACAAATTTGTCGTCCTGAAAGCGCTAAGAGCGTGTAAAAAACAGCACGATTGTGGCAGTATTGCTTTATGTGAGCATTACTGCAATCAGTTCGCTATATAAGGAGCGTTTACCAAATGTTTATTCTCAAAGTAAGAAGAGAGGAGCGCGATACGAACAGTTCCAGTGGAAATGTACCCGAAAACCTTAAATAGGATCTGGTGCCATACCACCACCATGGTGATGAGGATAAATAACATGGTGAGAGTGTCATGGTGATGGGGGACCCGTTGGACATCGTCTTCGCGCAGGTGCCGCTGCTGAAGTCGCAACTGGACGAGCTCAAACGAAGATCGGGCACGACCACGACGAAAGACGCGCTCCAGACTGCCGTGACGCACTACCTTCACTGCCCTGCGACGCAGGTACCGACGAGTGGTGAGGAAGGCCCAGCAGGCGCGAGCAAGGCACCGAAAAAGAGTGAATGAGTGGGGGAGGAAAAGGACTGGTGGTGGTCACCGGAGGAGAAAGCGGAACTATTATGATGCGAACGATGAATACGGAGCGGGTGCAGGACTTTGGCGGGGATGTACCGAAAACCTGCGCTTTTCATAACTCATATAACTCACTGTCACGAGCCGTCTTTGGCTCTGACCGACCTTTAGAGGTTGTGAAGAACATATATAGTGTAGAACAGGAACCTGTACTAACTGGTGATATACGTTTCTTTAGTAAAGGTTTCTTTACACTTTCTTTCTACGAGAAAGAACCTGTGCTAAGAAAGAAAAAGAAAAGCCGAGACTAATTTTTTAGTCGAGGTTTTTTACCGAAGGTAAAAAAAGTTGTTTAGGAGGTGATAACGAAAAAATGAACACAACAAAAAGAAGTTTGAAGAAGGACGAGCAAGCGGTATCGCCGGTCATCGGTGTGATCATGATGATTGCGATCGTGGTGATCATCGCCGCGGTCGTCGCGGCATTCGCCTACGGGATCATCGGCGGCGTGAAGAAAGCGCCCAGTTCCGCACTGGTGGTTGAAGGTGCTAAAGTCTCCTTGACTGCAACAACTGTGACGATCTTCCATCACGGTGGTGATACGATTACCGAAGCGTTTACCGCAAACGCTACTAATGTCAGTCTGATGTGGGATAACCTAGAAGTTCGACTTAACGGTGTAGCACTAGGAGGCGCTGCTACTAATGTAAACTTTGTTGAGGTAAACGGTGTAAACTGCACGGACAATTTGAAGACAAGCTTTGAACCGGGAGATCAGCTAAAGATTGGTTTTGTCAGTCTTGCCGAGGGGGATTCGCTCGTCATAGTGCACGAGCCCAGTGACAACATCCTGCAGCGAATCACCATATCGTAGACGACTGTGCGAGCAAATGCGAACGACAAATAGAAAAAGATAAGAGGAGGATGCTTCTGTGTGTGTGAGTGAGCGAGAGAAGCTGAACCCTCTTATTTCAACCTTTCTGTTTGAAAGAAAGGTTGACGGAAGAAACAACAATAATTTTTGATTGGACTTTTTTTTAACCTTAGACGACTATTTTTGTTAAAAGAGATCGTTGTTTTTCTTTTACAAGCACCGCTCAGTCAACGGAGAACTAAATAAACGAATATTCTATCTTTCTTTAACTATGCCGCCAACCGATCACTATCGATTTATCACCCGATACAGTAAACTCCGGCGGAGTTCAACGGCGCTTTCCGGGCACAGCTCGTGGCAGCAGTAGCATCGAATGCACGTGTCATCGTCTATGTGCGCGTACTTGTTCGTTATCAACAAGGGTTATCGCATGCACGGGACAGGCGTCGCGGCATGCACCACAGGCGATACACAGCTCTTTTATCACACGCGGCTGAAGTGTCGTTCCCCTCTTAATTACCGCGTTTAAACAATTCAAAGCACCACCCAAGCCAGCACCTTCAGTAACCGTAGCGGGAAACGTGTAATCGGGTATGCGCAACTCTGCTATGTCCGCGCCTATCAGCTCCACTTCCTCAAGTCGGGTCGGATAGAGACCGCGGTTCTCCGCCTCGATCAATACGGGATTCTGCGCTCGTTTCAGGCCGATGATCTCGCTTGCTACCACATCCAGCGCTAACGGACTCCTGGCTGCCATCAGCAATCCCACGTGCCTGGGCTCGCCCTTAGCACCCGGCCCCTCGCCCTCCAAACCCGTGACGGCGTCCATAATCGATAGCCTTGGCGAAACATACTCTGCTAAATCAAGCAGCATACCGGCAAACCAGTCTGCGTCACGGAGTTTGGCATGATAGCCCGGTTTTGTAAGTCCCGGAATAACGCCGAAGAGGTTTTTCACCGCGCCCGTCAGGTGCATAAAGACGTGCGTCTTCAATTTGCAGAGGTTGAGCACGCCGTCCGCTTCGAGTACCGGCGTTATGACTTCAAATCGTTTGATCAAGTTCCCCGCGGGATACGAAACGGTCTCATACGTTGTGTCGCGATTGACCGCGATTCCCTCGTCCGCGGCAACCTGGTACATCCCGCAGGTTCGATAGAACTTGTCGAGCGTTCTCTCTGTATACGGATAGCCGGAGCCGGGACTATCAGCAATAATGGGAAGAGCGCCCTCGTTCTTTACCAATCGCGCCACCGCAGCCACTACTGCAGGATGAGTCGTTACGGCTTTTTCCGGCTTCGCCGGTTGGAGCAGATTCACTTTGAGCACGATCTTCTCGCCAGACGCGGCAAAGCGGTCCATACCGCCCATCATCGACAGCAATTCCGCCAGCCTCTCCCCGACGTGGTCATAGTCCGGACATCGAACAACGAACACCTTGTTATCCATCATCTATCTCCGTATCCCCCGTAACTTGTTAGCGAGGAACTAATAGATATAGAGATAGGTCCCGAAGTGATTGTCTAGCTCTAGATTGCCCTCCGTAAAATTTCGACACCGGAATCCTGTTCTAGCGAGAGATTCAAGCCTTATCAGGTCTTTTCCGATGAGAGTGCGCCTTGGTCTGGTCTCGATACTAAGTAACCCGGATAGTACGTTTTCCACTCGGCCAGCGCTGTTCCTATGCCGGGGGAAAAATGTCAAAAGCGGCAATAGGGGTAGGCAGACGGTTCTACGGAAGTCTTGAAAACTGACGTTTATCAAATCCTCGTTATAACGTGTTTTTATAGCTGTAGGCATGGCATCCCAATGTCAGGTGCTAGCTGTTCACCTAGCGTGCCGCAATTTTTTGGGTAGGACATCTCATCTTTTGACGAAGGGAGGCAGAAGACTCTCGGGTATAGGTTTTGATGAGGTTCCAATGGTCAGATGACCGAAAAGCTTTTATATACCACCCCATTACTTAATTATAGTGATAAAAATGGCTGAACTACCTATAACTCCTGTAACCAGGATAGTAAGGAACGCAGGAGCGGACAGAGTGAGTGAAGATGCGAGTCAGGCACTGGCAGCGCTTTTAGAGGAATACGGCGAGAAAATAGCGAAAAAGGCCGTAAGCCTCGCGAAGCATGCTGGTAGGAAGACGGTAAAAGCGGAAGATATTGCCGAAGCAGTAGCATAAACTAAAAAGGTTATGTGAAGGGGGAACCCATAAATTTACAAAATTCACCCCTCTTTTTTTTCCCATTCGGATCACCTCACTCTAGGATCCGCATCTCATAGTGAATGCCAAGAATACGCACTAGAAAGATTTTTAGCTTCCTTCTCTGATCTAAATAGCTGAGTGCATAAGAAAAGAATGACTTCGTGGATCGATGATGACCTCGCAATGGCGCCGATGCCCGCGGAAGGCCAGATAGCGGACTTTGCTCAGACGTTCAAAGCGGTCGTGGCGCTTATAGAAGACTGGCAGTTTGGCTACGACCCTGAATTGTGGCATACCTTTGGAACGGAGATGCTACACCTACCCATTCCTGATTTCGGAACACCTCGTTTGGAAGAGCTGCGCGAAGCCGTCGATTGGATAAATCGTGAAATTGCCGCGGGAAAGAAGGTGTTGGTGCATTGCCTGGTGGGTCGAGGGAGAAGCGGTACGGTTGCGGCAGCTTATCTGATCTCAAAAGGATTCGACGCGGATGACGCAATACAGCACGTCCGAAGACACGTGCACGGCGCGATTGAGACGCGTGAGCAAGAAGAACTCTTACGGCGTTTCGATCAAGAAAGGAAAACTAAGAGATGATTAAACGTAAGGTACGGTAAAGGTCGTCGTCGACTATCCGATCTTGGGGTGATCTCTACTTACTCTACCCACTAGCGGCTTCCTTGGTTACGATGCACGGGCTATTATGGAACTCAGAAGCAGCGGATATTTCGTACTGCTAGCGGGAATTAAAGTTTTTTAAGCTCTGAGATCACTTCGTCCATTTTATCAGTCACCCAGTATTTCCGTATCGCCCGTCCCTTGGACTTCGGTTGTTCTGATATTTCGTACTCACTACGCACGAATCCAAAGTCCTCCAGCGTACGCAGATGATACGAGACGAGTCGTTTCTTCTCCCCGTCCAACGCTTTGCTTATCGCATTTATGTGCATTGGCCTCTCAGCAAGCAGTTTCACTATCCGGAATCGTATCGGATGCAAGAGCACATGCGCTTCCTTTAGGAACGTATCTTCGATTTTCATTGTATATCGTTATTGCCAATTTATATAAAAACTATTTATATAAACTTACTCCTTGTGTGACGAAATACCAAACAATTCAACTTTGAATAATTCTTTTTGGATTTCTATGTTCCTGGTCACGCATTTTTTGGATGCGACCTAACTCTTTTTAAAGATAGCGCTATTACATGAGAATGAGAGTGAATAAGGAGCGAAAACCGCATGAAAGTCGTGATTTCGTTGGGTGGCATCTTCTTCACGGATGCTGAGAAGCTAAAGGACGTGGCTGCGATATTCGATGAACTTGCTCACTCGTGCGATCTCTGTGTCGTTACCGGCGGCGGTGTAAAAGCGCGCGAATATATAGAACTCGCACGTGAGTTGGGTGCGAACGAAGCGCTCTGCGATTATATGGGCATAGCCCTGACGCGAATAAATGCGAAATTGCTCATCGCGGCATTGGAACGCGCGTATCCCGAACCGTTTTTGGATTATAAAGACGTTGCGGTGGCAAAGGCGATCGGCGGCGAGGGTGGACGGATAGCAGTTATGGGTGGAGTAAGCCCCGGCTATACCACTGATGCCGTAGCTGCGATTATCGCGGAATACGTCAATGCGGACTTGATCCTCATCGTGACCTCGGTCGACGGCGTTTACGATGCGGACCCGCGTACGAACTCAAACGCGAAGAAATACAACAAGCTCTCGCCGAAGGAACTCGTAGCGGTTACCATGAAGGGTGAATTAAAAGCCGGATCGCGAATTGTTATTGACCCGGTTGCCGCGAAGATAATCGAACGAAGCGGCATAAAGACCATCGTCATCGACGGCAGAAGTAATCCACGTGCTATTATCGATGCCATTCACGGCACGCATCAAGGCACTGAGATAGTGAAGTGAGCTTCGCCTGGGTAGTACATAACGCTTTATCACAAACTTTTTAGCGGGACGCATCAAAAATAAGAAAGCGGAAAGCTTTTATACGCTGATGATACATGGGTAGTTTAACTCATACGCCATCGTGCTTAGGTGTAGGCCCCGTACTTAAGTGCGGGGTATGTGACTTTAATTAGGGGAAAGTAGAAAACATAATTATATGGTAAAATGGGAGTAAAAGAACATTATGAGAAGGGACATGAAGAGAATAATAGTATCGATTTAGATACGCTACATTCAGAGATGTTCCCCTATGCTATTGCTTTAGCTAAAAATCTTGGCGCAAATAAAGTTTTTGTAGGCGGACCGAGAATTAAAGGGAAAAAAAGAAGCAACTGGCTTGTCCCAGATATCTTAGGGATTCTGGATTCGGCAGAGAAGCCTTACATCATCGTCGAATGTGAGAAATCTCATGGTAAAATTTTTGATGCCGGTGGAAAAATAGATACTTGGTCTAAAGATGAAGAGTTAAAGAAGAAGGCAGACTTTCATTTCATTCTAAGAGGACAAGCGTGGTACAGAAGAAATAGAATCGATGAATTTTTTGGCAACGATGCTAAATACTACAAATTTGATGATATAAAGTGGAGTGAACCCCTGTTAGTATACAACTAGTTAAGCAATACTACTTAAAGTCACCTCCTTTTCGAAGTCGATAGGTGAGCGGTACCCCAGGGATGAATGCAGCCTCTTTTTGTTGTATACGTCCTCGATGAAGCTGGAG
>DATKXZ010000059.1:0-30278 GCA_035528755.1 Desulfobacteria bacterium
AAATTGAAGAACTTCTTTATCGGTGATTTCTCGCTTGAGGGTTTTATTCCCACTTTTCGGTGTTCTTGTTCGAGCCATATTGGGTATGATGGCTTTTATTGTATAAAAATATACGGGTTAATCAGAAGTGATTAACTATAGTGATGGCTGTGAAGTCCGAGATTACTATTGTTCTGAGGGCTCTTGCACGTATAATTACTCAAATAGGCATACAGATTATTACGACGGTTGGGTTTACTATTGTTCCGGCGATACGGTGCGAAAACATCAATTATTCCATGATTTTTATTGTGACAATGGAGCATGCATCGAGCACACTAGCTGGGCGGAGGATCAATTGGTAGAGAACTGCACCGACTACGATGGCTGGTACTGCACTGGTGACATAAGAGAATATAGGGACTATTACTGCTCAGGAGAGAGTTGCACCTATACCGTCACCTCTACCGAGAATTGCAACAATAACGATGGCTGTTATGTCTATGGTGATGGCTGCGAAGTCCGAGATTACTATTGTTCTGAGGGCTCTTGCACGTACAATTACTCAAATAGACAGACAGATTATTACGACGATTGGGTCTATTATTGTTCCGGCGATACGGTGCGGAAACATCGGTTATTCCATAATTTCTCCTGTGACGGTGAAGCATGTACCGATCACACGAGCTGGGTGGATGATCTATTGGTAGAGAACTGTACTGACTACGATGGGTGGTACTGCACTGGTGACATAAGAGAGTATAGGGACTATTACTGCTCAGGAGGGAATTGCACATACACCGTCACCTCTACTGAGAATTGCAGCAATAACGACGGCTGTTATGTTTATGGTGACGGCTGTGAAGATCGGGATTACTATTGTTCTGAGGGCTCTTGCACGTACAACTACTCAAATCGACATACCGATTTTTACGACGGTTGGGTTTACTATTGCTCCGGCGATACGGTGTGGAAACATCGGTCATTCCATAATTTCTCCTGTGACGGTGGAGTATGTACCGATCACACGAGCTGGGTGGATGATCAATTAGTAGAGAACTGCAGCCTGTACGATGGGTGGTACTGCAATGGTGACCTAAGAGAGTATAGGGACTATTACTGCTCAGGAGGGAATTGCACATACACCGTCACCTCTACTGAGAATTGCAGCGATAATGATGGCTGTTATGTTTATGGTGACGGCTGTGAAGTCCGAGATTACTATTGTTCTGAGGACTCTAGCACGTACAACTACTCAAATCGACATACCGATTTTTACGACGGTTGGGTTTACTATTGCTCCGGCGATACGGTGTGGAAACATCGACTGTTCCATGATTTTTATTGTGACGCTGGAGTATGTACCGAGCACGCGAGCTGGGGGGAGGATCAATTGATAGAGAACTGCAGCCTGTACGATGGCTGGTACTGCACTGGTGACATATGAGAGTATAGGGACTATTACTGCTCAGGAGGGAATTGCACATACACCGTCACCTCCAGCGAGAATTGCAGCAGTAACGATGGCTGTTATGTTTATGGTGACGGCTGCGAAGTTCGAGATTACTATTGTTCTGAGGGCTCTTGCACGTACAATTACTCAAACAGACATACCGATTATTACGACGATTGGGTCTACTATTGTTCCGGCGATACGGTGCGGAAACATCGGTTATTCCATAATTTCTCCTGTGACGGTGAAGCATGTACCGATCACGCTAGCTGGGTGGATGATCAATTGGTAGAGAACTGCAGCCTGTACGAAGGGTGGTACTGCACTGGTGACATAAGAGAATATAGGGACTATTACTGCTCAGGGGGGAGTTGCGCATATACCGTCACCTCTACCGAGAATTGCAGCAATAACGATGGCTGTTATGTCTATGGTGATGGCTGTGAAGTCCGAGATTACTATTGTTCTGAGGGCTCTTGCACGTACAATTACTCAAATAGACAGACAGATTATTACGACGATTGGGTCTACTATTGTTCCGGCGATACAGTGCGGAAACGACGGTTATTCCATAATTTCTCCTGTGACGGTGAAGCATGTGCCAATCACACTAGCTGGGTGGATGATCAATTGGTAGAGAACTGCACCGACTACGCTGGCTGGGTGGATACGGGTAACACGAAATGGATAAACGATTCCTCTAACGAATGCAAGGTGAAGG
The DNA here is from genome assembly GCA_035528755.1 of Desulfobacteria bacterium. Taxonomy (GTDB): domain Archaea; phylum Halobacteriota; class Syntropharchaeia; order Alkanophagales; family Methanospirareceae; genus JACGMN01. Next base: position 2,154 of record DATKXZ010000059.1, read on the forward strand.
AGCAGAAAGAACAGGAGTACCATGACTACACATGTTCAAATGGAAGCTGCGCATACACGGTGACAGCCATGCAATGGGTAGATACAGGGAATACGAAGAACAAGCAAGATGGAACGGATTGTGGCTCAGATTATAACGACGATTGGGTTTACTACTGTTCCAGCGATCTGGTGAGGAAACATCAATTATTCCATGATTTTTATTGTGACGGTGGCGCATGTACCGATCACACCGGGATGAGGGATCAATTGGTGGAGAATTGCAATAAATACGATGGCTGTTATGTTTATGGTGATGGCTGTGAAGTCCGAGATTACTATTGTTCTGAGGGCTCTTGCACGTACAATTACTCAAATAGACATATAGACGGGTGGGTAGATACTAACATAACGAGATGGGTCGACGATCCGAGTGATCAACGCAAAGAGAAAGAACAGAAGGAACAGGAATATCATGACTACACATGTTCAAATGGAAGCTGCGCATACACGGTGACAGCCACGAAATGGGTAGATACCGGGAACACAAGGGTGTTCTTCAGCACCGGTCCATCAGCCAATCCGTATCCAAGCCTCTCCGGCATCCACAACGGCACCATCACGCCTTTCTATGACATTAACGTAAGTACGCTTTACACCTACCCCTCTCCCGGTACGGGTGGGCACACCGGATATGTAAGGATATGGAACGGCACCGGCTGGAACGTAACCGCAACGTGGGATGGCTATGTGGGAGATTGGCACAACATTACCTTCAACCAACCTTTCATCTTACGAGGAAACGAAACCTACAATTACACCATTCGCACCGGATCGTACCCGCAGATTATTCACGCAGAAAGCAAGGACGTGGTTGGCGGAGTCATAACATGCACGGGGTTCGTGGACATCAACGGCAAGCGGCATGAGGGGTGGATACCGGCGATTAAGTTGTATTGAGAGGAACTAGCCGTCTATATTAGAAACTTAATTCTATAAGAATATAAATATTGCTCCGCCGGGGATTTGAACCCCGGTCGTGGGCTCGAGAGGCCCAAATGCTTGGCCGAACTACACCAGCGGAGCGTAACCGTGTCCTTTACCTTTACTCTTCTCTCTTTCTTCTTTTTTCTTAATTAATAAATTCTTTATTTAGAAAGAGAGCGTCATTCCAGCTCTTTATAATTTAGATCCATGAATGTGTCACAGACCGTATCGGGATCGCCGCGCATCACCAAGGTTCCCTCGTCTATCAAGATCGCTTCGTGTGCAAGCTCTCTGATGATGTCAAGCTGATGGCTTACCACCAGTATGGTCGTGTTGAACTCGCGATTCAAATCCTTCAGTGCATTCGTTATAATACGCAGTGAAATCGGGTCAATGTCGCCAAAAGGCTCATCTAAGAGCAGAATCTCACAGTTAGAAGCTAAAAGAGCGGCAATTGCCAGTCTTATCTCTTCACCCATGCTCATTTCCGAAACGAACCGCATTAATATGTCCTCAGGCAAGTTCACCGCTTTAAGGTACGGCTTGGCGGATTTTAACGTCTCTTCCAATGGTAACCGCGGGAACAACGCATCCAATATATCCAGATCAAGCCCTAACTCGTTTAATCTGCCCTTCGCCTCGTCCTCCGGCATGTCCGCGAGTCGTAACAGCACGTCAAGTGTGACATCACTTATCCCGTATTCCTTCGCCTTCTCCATCGCCTGCTTTACCAGCTCGAACTTCTTCAGCCCTATCTTCTGCGCAAAGAGGTCCTGAACGAGCTGGTACGGCGGCAGTGCGAACTCCTGATGAATAATGCCCAATTTGCTCCGTGCCTCTATCGACCGTTCACCGTATTCCGCGATATTAGCAAAGTCCACCGTCCCAATCTTTATCAGAATATGGCCATTATCCGGCTTCTCGAAGCCGCCCAGTAACCGCATCAATACGGTCTTACCCATTGCAGAAGGACCTATTACCCCCAGTATGTCGCCCTTCGGAATCTTGATATTAATATCTTGCATCTCAATCGTTCGCATCAATGTGCTGGAGGTGATGAGCTCGTATTTCTTCCAGACACCGTCGATCCAGACCATCGTGTGCTTCTCATCCTTTATCGGAGTTAACGGTTTTAGAGGCTCAAGCGGCGCTAAGAACTTTGTAATCACACTCCCGGTATCGCCACCCTCTACGATTCGCCCTTTATCTAACATGAGCACGCGATCGCAGAGAGTCCTGTGCACGTCCGGCATATGCGAGACGAGCAATATGCTCAAATCCGTTCGCTCTTTCACCCGTTTCAAACTCTCAAGCAGATATTTCCGCGTGATAGGGTCAGACATCGTGCCGGGCTCGTCTAGCAGTAATAAAGCGGGCTCTTTCGCAAGCTGACGGGCAAGCAAAACCCGCTGCTTGTCGCCACCACTCAAGATCGGGAAGAGATGATTCCACTTGTCTCGCAGTCCCACGAGATCAAGGATTTTAAATGCCTCCTCTTTCAACTCCGCGTATTCGTCCTCAAACTCTGGGAGCTCTTCATAACCTACCTGTTTCGCTCTCAGTCGTCTTATTACATTGTCAATTACGGAGGTACTATAAAGCGAGAACGAGCGCTGAAGATGAAACGCGGTCTTCTCGCGAAGCATTCGGAAATCTGCATAGGGTGAGTCTCGCGTTACTCTCACACCATCCAGCTCGATGACGCCGTCGTCCAATAGCTCGTAGCCACGAAGCATGCGAAGCAACGTTGTCTTACCTGCGCCGCTCCGCCCTATTATCCCCAGAGTCTCGCCCTTCTCCATCTCGAACGATACGTTATCGAGCGCTACTAACTCCTTTCCTATGTTTGATAGCTCATATCGCTTACAAAGCCCCTGAACACGTAATAATGCCCCCATCTTTCATCCCCTCTTGTTCTATAACTGTGATATGTTTAGTATATCTATGCTTCATAAAGTTGTATTGATTCAGCTTTCAAATGACATTTGGGGTTAAAATAGTGATATGTAGATTGGTATCAGCTTAAGCCATTGTACTTCTCGATCTGCAGTTAGTAGAGGTGCAAAGGACATTTTACGAACCCCTGTCCACTGCGGAGCGATGGCGACTGCTAGCACCGCGCGAGTTTGAATGCACCATTAAAGCAAAGCGTGGCTGACGATTACTGAGCGAGCCAACAAGCCCCACGTACCGAACGGCGGGAATGAAACTAGCAGAGAACGGAATGGACCGGTATGGGCTCTTCAAGTCGACGATAACGCATCGATGCGTTTACAGTCACAAATGAGGAGCGAAAAGCCGAACGACAAAAAATAAAGAGGAGGATGATTAAAATCCCCCAAATCCCGGTCCTAAGGGTCCTGGATATCCCGGTCCTGGCATCGTTGGCCCCAGTGCAGCAATGATTACTCCTATAACGATTGCAGGTATGAGTATTGCGAGAATCACAGCGAGAACAGCTTTACCGGTAGAGAGCCCGTGAAGTTGTCGTACGCCGATTATCCCTACGATAAGCGTCCATATCCCTGCGATGAAGTTTAGGATTGGAATCCATCCTAAGAGAAGACTCGGCGTCTCTCCGTACATCACCGCTTTTATCGTCTGTTCTACGCCATTTTTACCACCTACGAGGTATACCCAGATGTGCAGCCAGAGCCCGGTGATGAAGATCCCGATTATTCCGCCAACGAGTGCACCGACAAAAAATACAACGGCGGCCATAAGCCCCCTTGCCGCTCCAAAAGGCAGTTCTGGTACGCCGAACATGCTCAACATGCCAGAAATCAACGAAAACGCTGCAACAACTACGATTGCAATAAGCACCGCATAGATCGCCAGAATAATGACGAAATACTTGAACGCATCGCCAAGTGTGTCTTCCCTGGAGGCGTCGAAGGTTGCCGAAGGACTGAACAGGAACCCCTTTATCCTTTCCACTATACTCAAGACCATGGTGCGTCACTAGAAATGACTATGGAGTTATACCTATAAAAACTTTTCCATTAAATAGGCTTTATTTGCAAACTTTTGCCTTACAGCTTCATCCTGCCTATGTCCACATATCTGATTCGGCTTTCTTCGCCCGCGGCCGCTTTAAACGAGAAAACCATCCGCTTCTTCACGCCGTGCGCCAACCTTACTGCACGTGCCAATTCGGGCATTGAGAAAACATGCTCGTGGGGGAGCACATGGATCAAATCAAGCGAATGTTTCTGATCCAGCGCCTTGTAAACTCTGAAATGCGAGCCAAATTTAAAACCCGTCTTTGCTGTCAGCCCTTTTTCCCTTAAATCCTCGTAAACTGCGTATTTAGCCGTGAAATTGCTCTCTACGCTGGCTGCATGCTCGACGAACGCGTCAAGATCGAGATCCAGCAGCCCTCTCTTTATCAAATATGCCGCTTCAACGAACGAAAGCAGTAGCCGATTCTCCTTCGTTAACGCACCGTAAAAATCGTTCTTGTAGAGGTCCACCGCTAAGTCGGTATCCCATAATATTACCTTATCACCGAGTAAAAAGGCTTTACCGCTCTCTTTTCCGTTTCCTCCTTCGCGCGTCGCACGCTTGCCAATCGCATCAAACGTTGCTCCCTTCACTTCGTAGTACGTGATATCGCTTTCGTCATCCACGACCGCAATGATTGGCTCCTTACGCATGTTATGCGCTAAATCAAGGAGTCCCTCCAAGTCCTTTACCGCTAAGAATTCGCGCTCTGATAAAATGCGGATGAAGTACCGCGCTGGCTTCGCGTCCGGTTTCGCACCGCGCGGATAAAGCCAAAAATCAACGCCCGCAGGCTGCACGAGATAGCCGCGCTCCTTCAGATCCTTGTAGACGATGTATCGCGCTCCAAAGTTCGGAACGAGATCCAATGAATGCTTCAAGAACTCTTCAAACGTTAAAACGTGCTTTTTCCCCCTCCCTTTCGTTATTACTAGCTTTCCCGCTTCGAGCAGAAACGCAGCCTCCTCCAGCGATAGCGTTACGTTATTCTCGCTCTCATCCTTTCCACCTTTATCCATCTTCCGGCCATACCCGCGGAACTCAGAACTATCTGATTCTAACCCGGTTACTACGACCTTGTCGCGCGAAAGTATCCCATACATCTTTAATAAGAGAAACGCTTTCTTAGTAAGAAAAAGTTTTGGGGCAACAAATCCATAGGTAAACCACTTGTTTATCGTTTATTCGTTCCGCGACAAGCTGTCATCCCACACTTCACAATGCTAAAAGATGACAGATGAGACGGAAGCGAACGGTAGTGAAGAGAGAAAACAATAAGCTTTTTAAGTCTCTCTTCCCCATCTGCATAAGGTAAAATGGAGAACGGGGAATACGATATAGAATACTTCAAGGAGAACGGGTTTATAAGGAAGCACTGCGAGAAGTGTGGCTCGTACTTCTGGACGCGTGACGGTGAGAGAACGACGTGCGGCGATGCCCCCTGTGAGATTTATTCGTTTATCGGCTCGCCCATCATCAAAGAGCGAAGTCCGGACGAGGTACGCGAAACATTCTTATCGTTCTTCGAGCAGCGTTCGCATACACGACTGAGCAGGTATCCTGTTGTGGCGCGATGGCGCGACGACATTTACCTCACGATTGCCTCGATTGCTGATTTTCAACCGTTTGTAACCTCGGGCAAAGTCCCGCCACCTGCGAATCCGCTCGTCATCTCGCAACCCTGCATCCGACTGGAAGACCTCGAATCCATCGGGAAGAGCGGTCGGCACTTAACCTCTTTCGAGATGATGGGGCATCATGCCTTCAATAAGCGAGGCGTGGAGGAATTATACTGGAAGAACGATACCGTGAGGTACTGCGACGAGTTTCTGGAACAGGTTGGCGTGGCTGTGGAAAGTGTAACGTACAAGGAGGCCCCCTGGATAGGAGGCGGAAATGCAGGCCCGTGTCTCGAAGTCATCTCCGGCGGCTTGGAGCTTGCCACACTCGTGTTCATGGATCTCGAACGCTCCCCTCGAGGCGACATAACTCTGGAGGGTCAGCCATATCGTAAGATGGACACGTACATCGTGGACACGGGCTATGGCCTGGAACGCTTTGTATGGGCTTCTCAAGGCACGCCGACGGTCTACGATGCGATGTTCCCGGGCATAATAGCGGAATTGGTAAACGCTGCGGGAATCGAGCATCCGTTAGAGACGCATCCCGAGATAATTTTAAAACAGGCGAGTTTGTCCGGCGCTCTGAACCGGGCCGAGATAGCCAAGCGGTTGGGTATGCCACTTGAAGCGCTCACGGAGCTATTGGAGCCAATCGAAAACGTCTATGCAGTTGCAGATCATACAAAATGCCTCGCGTTCATGCTCGCCGATGGCATCGTGCCTTCGAATGCGAAAGAGGGCTATCTGGCTCGATTGGTCTTACGGCGAGCGTTCCGAATGCTTAAATCCCTAGGGATAGAAACACCGTTGGAGGAGATCATACTCCTGCAGATAAAAACGCTCAGAAACTCGTTCCCCGAATTGGAAAAAGCCGCGGATCGAATCGTCGAAATCGTCTCGCTCGAGAAGCAGCGATATAACGAGACACTCATAAAAGGCGAAAGGATCGTAAAGCAGCTTGTGAAGGATTTTTATACCAATAAACCCGAGCAAACAGTACCGGTCGATCGGCTCATCAATTTATACGATACGCATGGCCTACCGCCGGAATTTGTGAAAGAGGTGGCATCTACCATGAAGGACACGCAACCGGGGATTAAAGTACGCGTGGACATTCCCGAGAACTTTTATACGCTGGTTGCTCGTATGCACAGCGAAGAGCAGAAAGAAGAGGAGGCGCCCGTTGTGGAAGGCATGAAGGAGAAAACGAAAGGGATTCCAGCGACGGTAAAGCTTTATTACGAAGAGCCCCTGACCTTGGAATTCGAAGCGACCGTTCTGGCTGTGGTTGATGATTCGGTTGTTTTGGATAAGACGCTCTTCTTCCCGGAAGGCGGCGGTCAGCCTGCGGATACCGGCTTCCTGACTCTGGTGCAGAACGATGAGAAGAGTGCGGAGCGTGTAAAGGTCGTGGATGTGCAAGAGGTTGAGGGCGTTATTCTTCATAAACTAGAGAACGGAACGCTAAGCAAAGGATCGCGAGTATCCGGGCGCGTAGATCCCACGCGGCGAATCGCGCACAAGAAGCACCATACCGCGACGCATATCGTCGTCTGTGCAGCACGAAAGGTGCTGGGCGATCACGTCTGGCAAGCAGGCGCGCAGAAAGGCGAAAAGCGGGCGAGAGTCGATATCGCACACTTCAAACGGATTTCTGATGCCGAGCGCAAAGAAATAGAAATGCTTGCAAACCGGTTGGTCATGGAGAACTTGGAGATAAAAACGGGTTTCGTGGATCGAACTGAAGCAGAGCGGACATACGGCTCCCGCATCTATCAGGGCGGCGTGCCTATCGGTGAGCAGATTCGCATCGTGCAAATCGGCGATGCTGTGGATGTACAAGCGTGTGCCGGAACGCATCTGTCGAAGACGGGCGAGTGTGGCCCGATAAAGATCTTGCGCATCGAGCGAATACAGGATGGTATCGAACGATTGGAGTACGCCGCGGGAGAAGCCGCAATCGAAGCGATACAAGCGCAGGAAGAACTGATAAAGCAGTCGGCAGCCGTGGTAAAAGTGCCACCGGAAAAGCTACCCTCCGTGGTTAATCGATTCTTTGAAGAGTGGAAACATTTGAAGAAGGAGAATGAACAGTTACGCGGTGAGATCGCGAAGATGGAGCCTGAACGGTTGCGAAGGCAAACGCAGAAAATAGAGGACGTTGACGTGATTGCGGCGATAGTGCCCGAACCTACTCCGAAGGAGTTGAGGAACATCTCATCACAGCTCGTAAAAGAAGGTCACATCACAATGCTCGTTAGTGGTTCATCCGGTAGTTTCATTTATGAAGTTCCCGCTGATTTGAGTGACCGGATAAATGCCAACGCGTGGTTACAACATGTTTCCCAAAAATATGGGGGCAAGGGTGGCGGAACCGCGACGCTCGCTCAGGGCGGTGGCGTAAAGATAGAACTGGTGGATGCAGCCCGTAAAGAGGGTTTGAAATTTATCGAAGAGCAATTAAAGAAAAAGAAAAATAGAAACTGATATTAATAATAGAAACGAAACGATAAGCGAGGTGCTCGGTTGTGTACCTGATAATAGTAGGGTTAGGCGGAATCGGAAAGAATCTGGTGGATATCGCGACGAAAGACAAGAATGACGTAGTGGTCATAGATGAGCTTGAGAAGCGATGTAAAGAGATAGCAGAGAAATACGACGTATTAACGATCGTTGGCGATGCAACGCAAAAGTCAACCTTAGAGGAAGCAAATGCGCAAAGGGCGAACGCGCTTATCGCCACCACGTCTGACGATGCGGATAACTTGATGATGGCGCTCACGGCAAAGGAGTTGGGCACGAAGAACACTATTGCCGTGGTGAACCAGGAAGAGCACGTGGATATGTTCAAGAAAGCGAACGTCAGCATGCTTGAAAACCCTGACATGACCGTCGCGCGGCATCTCTATCTCTCGGCTAAACGACCGAAGATAAAAGATTTTCTTACTATCGGTGGAGGGAAGGCCGAGATATTTGAGGTCGTGGTCTCCGAGGATTCGCGTGCCGTGGGTAAGGTGTTGTCGCAACTGAACATAAAAAAGGGGATCGTGGTAGCGATAGAGCGAAATAGTGATGTAATAATGCCGAAAGGGGACACGGTCATCGAAGCCGGCGATCAAGTAACGATATTCGCGAAGGCAAAAGAAGTAGAGGCGATAAGTTCCCTCTTCGCACATGACAAAGTCTTCTGAGTGGCTGATCGGCTGTATTCGAGGGGACGATAGAAAGTTTCGTCTTTCTTCTTGTGCTTGAATTTAGTCCACGGCAAAAAAAGACACGTCACCCTTTCCAAAATGTCGGAGTGAGCAGAACTAAAACGGTAAAGATCTCTAACCGCCCCAGCCACATGCAAAAGGACAGAATGAGTTTCCCTACCACTGGAACAGATGCGTAATTGGCCGCTACGAGCCCGAAGCCAGGGCCGACATTGCCGAGGGTCGCTGCTACGGAAGAGGCAGCGCTGATCATATCGAAGCCCAACGCAGTCATGGCAATTGAGCACAGTGCGAAGATCATGATATATGAGATGAAGAACGCACTGATCCCTTGAATGATATCCTCAGAGACCGGCTTACCCCCGGTCTTCAGCACGAAGATAGCGTGAGGATAGAGTATCCTGTGAATCCGCTGCTTGATGGTTTTGAGCAGCACGTAGATCCTGATGACTTTTATGCTTCCCCCGGTTGACCCGCCGCAGCCGCCAATGAACATCAAGCTCAGCAACACGATCTTGGACAAGTGCGACCACGCATCAAAATCCGCGGTGGTGAAGCCCGTCGTGGTCATGAACGAGATGGCCTGGAAGCCGCCATAGCGGAATGCGTCAAGCAAAGAGGAGTAATAGTTGCGAATGTACAAATCTGCGACTATGATGGCAATAGCCGAGAATATAAAGAAGCAGTAGACCTGGAATTCCTTGTTCGCTAGTATCTTCCGGGGATTTCTCACCAGCGAGTAATGCAAGATGAAATTCATCCCGCCGAGGAACATGAATATCATGATGATGAAATCCGCGCTGGGGTTCATATAGCCGGCGATGTTTGCGGGATCGGGAGAAAAGCCTCCCGTTGGCAGCGTGCTGAAGGTATTGCAAAGCGCGTGATACAACGGCATCTTCGCCACGAAAAAGAGCGCTACAACTTCCGCACAGGTCAATAACACGTAGATCGACCAGAGCATCCTCGCGGTCACCTGCACGCGTGGTCGAATCCGTTCCGCCATAGGACCCGGGAATTCGCGGTCGAACAACTGGCTGCCTGCAATGCCGAAGGTCGGAAGGATCGCAATGAAAAGCAGAATGACGCCCATACCGCCAACCCACTGCGTGAAACTTCGCCATAAAATTATACTGTGATCCACTTGATCCAGGTTCAGCATCACGGTGGAGCCCGTAGTGGTGAAGCCGGACATAGACTCAAAGAAGGCATCAATTGGGCCTAATGTCGTTGAGAAGATGTACGGTAGCGCACCGAAAAAAGCAACTGCGAGCCAACCTAAGGCAACAATGGCAAACCCCTCCCGCCTCTTTATTACTCCCGTCGTACCCAGTTTCTTCTCTAAAATAAACCCGAAGATGACCGTTATCGCCAGTGGGATCAGCCAGGTTTGAACCATAAAGAGAGTGAGACGTATTGGTCTGTCACCGTACCAAAATGCCACACCCAGCGGCACAATCATCAGGATACCAAGATACTTTATGATGCTCCCCACGCTGCCGAAAACGATCCGGTTGTCCATGCACCTATCCCCTTTTTACAAAGTAGAGAATCGTACTTAATTAAAGAAAAAAGGACAAGTTTCTTTTTAAGGAAGAGCTTGATTGATATAACTACGGTAAAAATAAACCTGATGGAGAGGGAGATTTTAGACTTACTCTTTAACGTTTACCAACGAACGCAGGAGTGGATGATAAAGTGTTTCCAAACCTGAGAATCGTACTTAAAGATCTCGGCAGCATTCTGAGTGTTGTGGGATTACTCATGCTGGTGCTGATCATTGTCTCGGGCATTTTTAAGGAGTTCTTTGTCCTGGACGTAGTGTTGCTCACTGCTTTTGCAACTCTTGGTCTCGGCTTAGCACTCAGATATTCCTGCAGGAATGAAAAAGAGCCCGAGCTGAAACACGCTATGATTACGGCAGCATTAGCATGGCTCATTGTCCCAGCAGTTAGTTCACTCCTGTTTATCTTCATTGAAGGAATGAGCCCCCTCGATTCGTTTTTTGAAGGTATGTCCGGTTGGACGGGGACGGGATTGACAATGGTCGCGCATCCTTCCTCGCTTACGCATACGATGCAGTTCTGGCGAAGTACGATGCAGTGGGTAGGCGGCGTCGGTGTGATTGTACTGATGGTGACGATCTTAGCACGACCAGGAACGGGATCTTTCCTGCTGTATAAAGCGGAGACACGGGGTGAGAAGATACGTCCCAGCGTCGTTTCCACCATGAGAATCATCTGGTGGATTTACTTACTCTTAACTTCCATCGGCATCGCTCTCTTCTATTTCGCGGGCATGAGCCCCTGGGAAGCGATAAACCACGCGATGACCGGAATCGGAACGGGTGGATTTTCCATAACGGACAGCAGCATGGCTTTTTACAACAATCCGATGATAGAGGTGGCGATCATTCCGATAATGATCCTTGGGGCCATCCCGTTTTTAATACATTATAAGCTGCTCAAAGGGAACGTAAAAGCGTTCCTGAATGATATGCAATGCCGAGCACTCTTTGTCATTCTCCTCTTATTGTTCGTTCTTCTTTTCATCGAGAACTATTTCGTCTCGTATGGCACCCTTCTGGACGCTCTCCGGTACTCTTCATTCCAAATCGTTTCCGGAATCACCTGCACGGGGTTTCAGACGACTGATGTGCATCTGTGGTCCGGAAGAGCGCTCACTATAGTCTGGATAGCGATGCTTATAGGCGGTGGGGCAGGCTCTACGGCTGGCGGTATAAAACTGATAAGAGCAGTAATAGTGTGGAAAGGCGTGAATTGGTCATTAACGAAATCGTTCTTACCAAAAAGAGCGATTAAGACCATTAGATTTGGCGATAGATTGTTAGAAGAGGAAGAGCTAAACAGCATCGGCTCAGAAGCGAATTTGATCGTAATCCTCTGGATTTTATTTCTGCTGGTCGGTGTGGGGGTATTGTCTTACGTCGGAACCCCGGGCTATACACTCGATGAGGTGATCTTTGAGGTCGTTTCCGCACAGAGTAATGTGGGGTTGTCCACGGGCATCACGAACGCCGGACTGTCCGGTGTGGGGAAAGTAATGCTGATACTCAACATGTGGGTCGGTCGTTTGGAGATAATACCCGTTTTGATGCTCTTCCGTGCGTTCGTTAAGGGGTTTGAGCCCATTTGATCAATGAGGATATTAAGCTGCGTTTAAAACGCAGCGCATCGAAGGAATGGTTTAGAATAACTGAACCTACAAGTATCCTCAAAATCGTCGGTCGCCCATCTCGACCCATATCAATATTTTTCTCCCGCATCACGGCATCCACTCAAAGAGAAACTTTAAAAGGGGAAAGCCAAGAGGATTTAGAGATAAATCGCCCTATCAAAGGTTCTCAAAATCCGTGGAGACCCCTATTTTTCAAACAACTGTTTTTGAAAGTGTATGTGGTTATTTTAGCTACACGTTTGCCTTCCCTTTGTCAAGAAGGATAAAAGACTTGGTAAAAATTATCATAAAGTATATATACCTTTAATACTCTATCAAAATTGTATGGGGGACGAGAATCGACTTGCATTACAAACACTCGAAGATTTTTATGGAAGTCTAACCACAAGACATAAGTTATATCTAAAGGCAACTCGTTTTGGTAATATTCTGGGGGGGTTAGGAGTTCTGGTGAGTCTTATTAGTCTTTTGCTCGTTGCGTTCCACCCCCCAACTCGCAACCTTTCAATTGGAGCCTTTGCGTTTGGCTTTATTTTAGCGTATATTGGTGATACGGTAATAAAAAGGAGTTTAGCACCCCCGAAATTATCAAGGACCGAAAAAGAATTTCTCAATGTTTTCGCGGCGCGTAAAGACCTTGATGACTACTTCAAAAAAAAGATTGATTTTGTAAAAATTGAAGCGGCTAAGAAAATATCAAAATTTGAAAAACATCTTTATAATCCATCCTCAAATTCCACCAATCTTTGGGTTGAATTGATAAAAGATAGAAATGATTCTTTGGATATTCTCAGAAAAAATTTAAATGAAAGATTAATTCCAAGCATAAAGCGTGGTGATGATGAAGAAATAGAAAAGGCATATAACATCATTACGAAGGTTTCTCAATATCTTCAAAATCCTGAAGATCTAAATATTCTATTTGATTTAAATGATTTAATGTTAAAACTTCCAACTTACACTGAAGAAGAGAGTATAAGAAGTTCGTTATTTGACCGCTATCCGAATTTTAGACATATTTTTAATTTGTTTTTTTTCGCTGTTTTCAGTTTTTTTGTTTATTATATTGGTGTAAATTTCTCATATGTATCACTCGATACTGCGTATACTGTTGCTATACTAGCTTTTGTAGGTCTAACCGCAGCATACATGACTAATGTGATTAAAGGTTTGAAATAATAGGTCAGATTAACATGGTTCTGGCTATTGGGGTGGCTATTTGGAGAACTACTCCTTTACTGCCAAATGTCTAAGTTCTCCCAAAAGGGTTGGTTTGAAAATTAAAATTTATTGCTTTGCGTTCTGTGAAGAAATACTTCCATATTTCCATAACCATTCTAATTGCAATCCATAGGGGTAGAATATATTCTTTGAGATAATAGAAAACTCTAGGTGGTACCCTTTTTATTCTATTTATTAGCTCTGAATCTAGTAACTTAACTGTGTCGTTGCCAATATCAAACGCTAGATAAGCGATTAGAGAAAGCCCCGGAATAAGTGAGAACGTGCACAAGCTCATGGATACCTACCTTACAACTGAATCGGTGTCCGAAGAAGAAGCTACTAAGTCCTGATAGCAATTTAGGTGTCCTGTGTTTAGCTACAAAATCGTTTCCCGTCTTTTATCTAAAACACACATCACGGCAAGGACGATAAAGAGTATCGTCAAAAGACGTGACATCTGAGTAAATAGAAAAATTGTTATTATTACAACTAAGGTGATAGAACTCAGCTTAAGTTGTAAGTTGTTAACCTTTCCGGTAATTAAAAAAGCGTATGAGTATGATATGGAAAGCAAAATGGTAGCAGATATGGGATCGTAAAGGGATAAGCCTGTCATAATTGCTACCAAGAAAGGCGCCATGAGCATTGCTCCCCTCTTGCTAAATCGCTTTTCATCGAAGGCAATATCGAGATACTTCAGACCAAAGCCGATTAGTGCGAACCCAATAATAAGTAAAATTAGATATACCGTTGCAACATTGATGCCCAAAAGCATAAATCGGCAGTCACAATCGATTATCAGCATGTTAATCGTATCTTCTTAAGAGTGAGATAGAAGCGAGAAGGATATGGAAGTAGTAGTTATGTTATAGTGATCACAAAAAATTCCTAAAAATAGAAATCTAGGTTTTAAATAAAGGGTTATACTTACCCTCCATCCGTCACTAAAATTTCCAAAGGGCTGCTAAGGATGAAGCGATAGTGGAGGCGCTTAATAGGTGGATTGAAGAAGCACGGGGAAGGCGTCATAGCAGTTCAAAAAGTAAATTTTAAAATAGACAGTCAACTGTCTATTCACCCGCATTTACCTTTAGTAAGCCCTTACAGGGCTTGCAGGCGGGATCGTTGGAGCCGAGCCCAACAGAAGAAACGGTTTGTGCGACCAGCTATACTGTAAGACAAAAAGCGGTTTGAGCCTTTTTAGCGAGCACAACAAAGAAGAAGAAGAAAATTCAAACGCTTCTTTGATTTAATGGTCTTGCTACTGGGCAAATAGTTCTTTTGGTAAAGCTTTCCCATAAGTTTTTTGAACAAACTTTCTTTCTACAGGAGTGACAGTTCTTTTGGCAAACCGTTTCAGCAGGTTCTTTTGGTAAAGCTTTTCTTTCCAAGAAAAGGTTTGTGCGGGCACGCCCTCGGTCGACACCATCGCCATCAACCAGGCCCTCAAGGTCTTTCTCCACACCACTATCCTCCGAGCGCCAACGTTCACAGTGAGTCTGCTCCCTTCCGGGCCTGGACCGATCTCCATGACAAAGGCATGGCGACAGGCCCTCCAGCCAGCCACCATACCACCGCCAACCCCGCAGGGCGGTGCTTCTTCGTCCAACCGTGAGCTGAAATTGAAAGCTACAGAGCCTTCCTCAGGCTTCGCCTCTCGCATATCGGCGATTTCGAGTTACAGAGGACGCCTAACCCCCCAGGCTAGCCCGCACAAATTACTAATAGTAGCAGCAATAAATAAACCATTCCGAAAACGGTTTCAATGGGTTCTTTCGGACACTGCTTCTCCAAATCAGGTTATGTGCGTGCCGGCAAAAAGCAGCTCATCCGAGATAGTCCATCAACCTGTCGAGATCCAAGAACCGTTCGGCAAGTTCTTTAACCTTCGCTATCTTCGCTTCGCCACGTATTCGCGCCTTTCCGAACACTTTGTCCACTTTCTCCAGCGTGGTGAGCGTATCATCAGCAACAAGAATGACCGGAACCCCTTTATCTTCCGCCTTTCCCAGTATCGTCCCCGCCGGTTCCAAATTGCCGGTCAGGATCAGGCAGTTTATCGTGCCCGTTTCCAATGCGAGGTTCTGCAAATCCGCACGATCTCCGCCGGTTATCAATGCCGCACGCCGTACACGCCGGAAATATTTGAGGGCCGCTGGCGGTGACATCGCTCCGATCAACAACTCCTCGATAATCACCTCTTCGCCCGGCTTGCATTTTATAAGCCACTCACCGTTCAAAGCCTCCGCGATTTCACGCACCGATAACCCGGCAAGGAGCGGACTGAAAGGCAGCGTACCCAGCAGCTCTATCCCATTCTTCTGCAAAAACCGCTCGTTAATCGCCGTAACGTACGCAGTCTTATAGCCTGCGAGCTGATTGAAGACGATGAATCGAAGTCGTTCGCCAAGGATGCCTCGTGCAGTCAGGATTTTGTCAAGGACGAAGTCGCTCGTGTATTTCGCGACCATGAGTATATCCAAATCCAGCATCGCTGATACGTCCGAGTTACAAAGCCCCAGCGCTTTCCCGAATTTGTACTCGCCGCCGCTCTCCACCAGGACGATATCCTTGCCGTCTGCTATCCTCCCGTAAGAATCCACAACGTTTTTCTGTAACTCTACAGGGTTCGCAGAACGAGCGAATTCCACGTACGGCTTATCCAGCGTGACCGGGCATACATCTTCTAGAGCATCCCCGGTATCCAGCACCGTAGCAGTATTGTACGCATCTTCGTCGACGAGCTGATCGCCTATTCGAGTAGTGCCGACGCCAAGCGGTTTGAAGTAACCCACGTTGTAGCCTTTCTCCCGTAGTATCAGCCCGAGGGCTATGATCAACGCGCTCTTCCCCGAGTATTCCTCGATAGACGAGACAAGCACGCTTTTCATCTTCTAGCACCCCTCGTAGCGCTGCATTTCACTATCCTGTCAAAGTCACTATCCGCCACCTCAACCTTCCTTCCTATCCTACGTGGTATAATACCATAAGCGCACATATAACCATTACCCCCCTCCATCTCCTCGGATTACTTTCACATCGATTACACAGCACCCTTTGCCCTGCTCAAAGACTTTAATGGGATTTAAATCGGCCTCGAGGATCTCCGGGCACTCCGTACTGAGCTGTGAGAACCTGAGCAAGACGTCAAGTAACGAATCTATGTCGGACATAGGCTCGCCTCGTGTGCCCCGTAATATCCTATACGCCTTCACCGTTTCGATCATCTCCAGCGCGTCGACCTTGCTCAGTGGTGCAATCCCGAACGAGACATCCTTGAAGACCTCGACGTAAATCCCGCCCAGGCCGAACATGAGTAAAGGCCCGAAGTGCATGTCTCGTTTCATACCAACAATCACTTCTCTTCCGCCTTCCACCATCTGTTGAACAAGAACGCCATCTATTCGCCTCGCACTCGTGTACCGCTCAGCGCGGTGCACAATCTCAAAGAAGGACCGTTCAACCTCTTCTCTCATCACGCCCAGCTTTACACAGCCCACATCCGTTTTATGCACGATATCCGGCGAAATGATCTTCATGGCTACCGGATAGCCGATGCGGTCTGCGATTTCGAGCGCTGCTTCCGCTGTTTCCGCTTTGCCATACGGCGACACGGGAATGCCATACGTTTCTAACATTTCAAAGCCCTCCACGCCTATGCTCAGTCTCGCCCCTTCTCGATCTATGCGCGTACACAACCGCTCAAAGGCGTTTCTATCAACGTCGTAGTGCGGCGGGGGAGTATACACTTTCTCTCGGCTTTTGCTGTATTCGTTAACCGCGTGAAGCGCGTTCACCGCCCGTACCGGGTCGAAGTAATTAGTAATCCCGCGCTTTTTAAATCGCTCCACGGTACGTGTAACCGCCGTACCGCTCATGAACACGGGTACAATCGGCTTTTGGGCGTTCAGTTCCAGCACGTAATTCCCCGCCATCTCAAAGTCTATTGGCGCAGTTGGCGAGAGAATAGCGATTATCGCACCCACGCGTTCATCCTCAGCAACGATACCGAGAGCGTTTCCAAATTTGCCTGAATCCGCATCTCCGCGCACATCTACGGGATTATAAAAATTGGCAAGCTGTAATGCGTGGAGTTTTTCAATCGTTGCCCGCTCAAACGAAGCGAGTTTAAGTCCGAACTCCTCGATTGCGTCTGCAGCCATAACGCCCGGCCCACCGGAATTCGTCACGATCGCTATGTCGCCGTCTACGTGGCGAACTCGCGAAAGGATACGCGAAAAATCGAACAGATCCTCGATCGAATTCGCTTCCACCACGCCTGCTTGACGAAATGCCGTTCTGTACGCTGCTACGCTGCCCGCTATGCTGCCGGTGTGGCTCGAAGCTGCTTTCGCTCCCGCTTCCGTCTTGCCGCTCTTCATCACGACCACGGGCTTCGTTCTCGATACGCGCCGCACGACCTCCATGAATCTCCTGCCGTCTCGCACGTCCTCGAGATACAGCGTCACCACATCCGTATCGTCGTCCGTGGCGAGATATTCCAGGAAGTCGCATTCGTCAAGAACCGTCTTGTTTCCCAGGGAGACCAATTTGCTGAACCCCATATCCGCCACGACCGCCCAGTCGATAACCGCCAGTGCAAACGCCCCGGACTGACTTAAGAATGCGATCGCGCCCTTTGCGGGTGTCACTTTACCGAAGGTCGCGTTCAAATTCGCATGCGTGTTTATGATACCCAAACAGTTCGGACCAACGAGGTTCACGCGGTATTTCTCGCTTATACGTGCAAGTTCTGACTCTAAGACCGCACCTTCGCGTCCCACCTCTTTAAAGCCCGCTGAGATGACTACCACGTTTCTTATTCCCTTCGCTCCACACTGCTCGAGAACTTCAGGAACCGTAGCGGCCGGAACTGCAATCACTGCGAGGTCTACCTGTTCTTCAATCTCAGTGACCGACGGATAGCAAGCGATGTCAAGAATACGCTCACACTTCGGATTAACCGCATAAAGTCTTCTCGCCTTTTCTCCCGTCTGCCCTCTCGAGTTATCCTGAAATGCACGTAGGTTCTTAAGGAGGGTGTTGCCAACTTTTCCTTCCCTCGTACTCGCTCCCACTACTGCTATACTTCCGGGATTGAAAAAGCGATCGAGCATCGGATTGGTAATCAACAATTTCTTTTTAATCCCATTAAAAGTAGCTAAGACGAACGCCACATGCACCATGCATTTCCAGCACCGTCCGCCTCAGCAAACTCACATTGGCACTGGCACACGTAACGTGTGCCGTCTCATGGCCTGAGAGCCCTATTTTACAAATTCCCGCGATGATGAGCGCAAAACGAAACCGTTAAAGATTTTTCTTTATCTTCGCAATCACGTCTTCCACTTTCTCCGTCACCCAATACTTCCTTATCGCCTTTCCCTTCGACTTCGGGTTTTCCGAGATCTCGTACCTGCTGTTTAAGAAGCCGCATTCCTCTAAAGCAATCAGATGGTAAGAAACGAGTCGTCGCTCTTCCCCCAGCGCTTTACTTATCGCATTTATATGCATCGGCTTCTCTACCAGCAATTCCACGATCTTAAATCGTATCGGGTGCAGTAGCACATGCGCTTCCTTTACTAACTCCTCTTCGAGTTTCATGCTACTTTTTTCCATTAACGTGGTTTATAAACTTTTCGATTTTGCACGGGGTATAGTATATGTACTATTTATATCCCAAGTTATATCACGAGAAATAGACTCAACTCAAGAAGGGGTAAATGCAAGTAGAGAATTAAAACCTGTTCTTAAGCTCTGAAAGCACCTCTTCCGCCTTCTCGGTCACACTGTATTTCCTCATCACTTTTCCCTTTAATCCCTACAGTTGGGATATCTTGCGGTTGTCACCCAAAAGACCTTCCTCTTCCAGAATAAGGAACTGGTATGAAATGCGAGCCTTGTCCGTCACACCGTATTTCTTCCCGGGTTTCGATTTTGCCATCGCCTCCTGAGGGAAGTCGAATTTACTGCTCACGAAGCCATGTTCCTCCATGGTAAGAAGATGATAAGAAACAAGTCGCCGGTCTTCACCAAGCGCCTCAATTAACTCATGTATATGCCTCGGTTTCTCAGCAAGCAGTTCCGCAATTCTATATCTCGTTGGATGCAAAAGAATGTGCGCTTCCCTCACTAGCCTATCCTCGATATCCATGCTAATTCATCTTGCTAATTACACATTTTATAAGCTTTTCGTTTTCTTGCAGTAGATTGACATAGAGATATTTTGATTTGCCGCGGATATCCCCTCTCGCTCTTTATCGGCCCGAGGGTACTCTTGTGAGGGCTTTCACGGCTTTTCCGGCCGAAGGTTTTTCAGGATCCCCCCTCAAAAAAGAAAAACTTTAAAAGGTGGTCACGCCCTAACAATAGTGTTATGAAAGTTATATTTAACGGTGAGCCCCGAGAAGTCAAAAGTACGCGGTTGGGGGATATTATCAAGGAGTTAGACGGTGCATACAAACCCGGCTGTATAATCGCGGTCGTCGCGGAGAAGAAGGGCGGGGAATTGAAGAACGAATTTGCCTTGCAAACGACGAAAGGCGAGGCAAGAATAAAGATCACCGGAGAAAAAGAGACCGAGGCAGTGTCCTTATTCCTCGAGATTCATAAAAACTTTCATGATGTGCATGGTAAAATAGGCTGGCTAAGCGATGATATAACCGCTATTGGGCCTTTTGGATCGAATCTAAACGTAGAACGGAGCGTGCATGCTTATAAGAAATGGGATGTGTTCTTTGGCTTTGGTGGTTTTGATCCTGGCATGACCCACCTCATGATAAGCAAGCAAGAGCATGAAGCTGCTTATGGTACCGGCGCTGACGCCGTTATTGGCAGATTAACGCGAGGGAGAAGCATTATTGCTGAGTTGGGCGAAGCGGATAGGATAGAGTCGATAACGCCGATCGTAACAAAGGCGGAGCGGATCGGTTTCGTCACTACTGATTTGAATACCAAGATAAAAGACGGTCAGGAGATATTCACCTATGTGAAGATACGACTCTCGCAAGACTCACCGATGTCAAGTGAACATTTCCTATCGCTCGCACGAGACGATGTTTTCCACGTTGACGATCGTACGCACACGTATATTGCTACTGATGCTTTGAAGGGGCTGAGTTTGCCTCTCGAGTCCATTCAGTATCGTTCGAAGTATTACCTCACTGCAAGGAATAAAGGCGTTGATAAGGGGAGGGTATACGCGTATAAGGGCAGTCGATTGCCCAACCCGTCTCATAATGTCTTTGGCGAGATCATTCGGGGCGGGGACTTGATAGACTATGCAAAAAAGGGGAATACGATTTACACGGTGACCGAGCCGAAGTGGATGATGGTCGTGGGGCGAACACAGAAGGAGGCCGAGGAGTTCTTTGAGCAGAGGGATATCGAGCAAGTACGAGAAGGGAATACGGATGATGACGCGATAGTTGTAGACCAGGTACCGGCATTGACAATGGATATTATGGAACACGGGACCGTAAGGACCGTGGGTGTGGAAGAGGAGGCAGTGTTTGACGTGAAGATATATTATGAAGAAGCGCCTCAGACCGTGTGGTATTTCAAGAAAGTTACCGGGTTGATTAACCGGCCGATCGGGTATTTAAAAGTGCATTTCACGGTTCCCGGAATGCTGGTTCTCTTTGAGGGGAACGCTAGTGAGGCAGGAACACTCGTCCCCGAGAACTTGCCAAAAAAGGCAGTTAAAAAGGGTGTGCTTGGCGTTACTAACATGTCCCGGTCGAATAAAGGGATGATGGGCATACGACTGGAGAATAACAAAGAATACGGACCTACCGGTGAAACTTTCGATGGTGCTAATATCGTCCTTTCAATTCGGGATCTCACGCCGTCTACGATGTCTTTTCTCAGCAAGCTCAAAGACGAGGATGTCATTTACGTGAAAGAGAAGCAGTAAAAACGTTAAATACGCACCCTCATAACTACTTTTACCCGGATCGCGAAATAAATAGTAATAGTGAATGGAATAATAGATTGGATAGGGTTAATGAATGTTAATAAAGCCAATTTAACGCTTTCTTTGAACGCTGAAGAGGTATTAAAGCGACGATATTTGTTAAAGGACGAACGCGGCAAGGTTATCGAGACTCCACGTCAAATGTTCGCGCGTGTGGCGAAAGCAGTAGCGCGCGCGGAGCTGAAGTACGGCAAGAGCAAAGTGGAAGTAAACGGACTAGAACGGCGCTTTTACCAGCTCATGCATGATTTGGAATTCCTGCCGAACAGCCCGACGCTCATGAATGCGGGAACCGAGCTCGGGCAGCTCGCTGCGTGCTTTGTTCTCCCAGTCGAGGATTCTGTGGAGGGTATATTCGGCGCGGTTAAGAACATGGCGGTGATACACCAAAGCGGCGGTGGCACGGGCTTCTCATTCTCGCGGCTCAGGCCTAAAGGCGACGTCGTGAAATCAACAGGCGGGATCGCTTCAGGGCCTGTCTCTTTCATGCGTGTGTTCGATGTAGCTACTGATGTGATCAAGCAGGGCGGAAAGAGAAGAGGCGCGAACATGGGCATATTGGACGTTGACCATCCGGACATCCTGGATTTTATAATAGCGAAAGAAAAAGGTGGTCAGTTTGCCAATTTCAATATTTCTGTAGCCGTGACAGACGAGTTCATGCATGCTGTAGCACGGAACGAAGACTACGACCTCATAAATCCACGGACGAAAGAAGTGGTAAGGGGCCTAAACGCGCGTGAGGTTTTTGACGAGATTGTAACGTACGCGTGGAAGGTTGGCGACCCCGGAATACTCTTTATCGACGAGATCAACCGACATAACCCTCTTTCTGCGGTTGGCGCGATAGAGGCGACGAATCCTTGTGGCGAGCAGCCGCTCTTGCCCTACGAATCGTGCAATTTAGGCTCGATTAACGTTTCTCGATTTGTCAATTCGGGCAGCGGTGATGTGGACTGGGAGCGGCTTAGAGAAACGATTAGGCTCTGCGTGCGGTTCTTAGATGACGTTATCGATGTGAACCAGTACCCGTTGCCGGAAATAGAGGCTATGTCGCGTGCAAACCGTAAGATCGGGCTGGGCGTAAAGGGATTCGCAGAACTGCTGATCACGCTGGGGATACCGTATGATTCGAAGGATGCACTCTCGTTGGCTGAAAAGCTCATGCGATTCGTTACCGAAGAGGCGCGGCAGTGCTCACAGGCGCTGGGGCTGGAAAAAGGATCGTTTCCTAACTTCGAGCTGAGCAGTTGGAAGGAATACAAAACGATGCGTAACGCCACGGTGACCACCATCGCGCCAACGGGAACAACAGGTGTAATAGCCGGGTGTTCCAGCGGTATTGAGCCGTTATTCGCCGTTGCTTTTGTACGGAACGTAATGGGCGGCATGCTGGAGATAAACAAGCTGTTCGAAGCGATAGCGAAGGAGCGGGGCTTTTACAGCAAGGATTTGATACGCGCGATTGCGAAACGCGGCTCAATAAAGGATATTGACGGCATTCCCGCGGATATAAAGCGGATTTTTGTTACCGCACTCGATATCTCGCCGGAGTGGCATGTGCGAATGCAAGCGGCGTTTCAGAAGTACACGGATAATGCGGTCTCAAAGACCGTTAATCTCACCGCGGATGCGACACGAGAAGATGTACGGAACGTGTTTCTCCTGGCGTACGAACTCGGGTGCAAGGGCATTACCGTGTACCGCTACGGCAGTAAAGAGCAGGTCTTATCGCTGGATATTCCGAAGCTCATGCTTGACGAGTACGTATCCGCCGATTCGGAATACGCGGGCGAGTGCCGGATCTGCTCGGTGTAGCGCTCTGCTCGTGATCTGACCGGTTAGCCGTTTTCTGATCCGAAGAGGGGGTGTTGGTGTCACAAACACGAGATTTATATGTAATTGTTCCTTCTGCTTATTAGCACTCATGGAGATGGAGCGGAAACAGAGGATAGAAGGGAGACGGAAATGAATGGGAAGGGATTGTTAAAGGATATACGAGTAATTGCGTTGATTTTAACCGTTTTAGTGGCTTTGGCCCTCATTTACGTTTATCCTGCGCCACCCGCCGATGCGGGTATCAACGGTAATTTGCGATACGGCTTGGATTTGGTAGGCGGGTCCTGGCTGCAGTTGAAATTAGAAGGTACGGTCGCAGGGATAGACGCGCCGATAAGTGAGCCCGAAGTGGCCGATTTCCTTGAACAGGAGCTGAATGCAGAGGTGGTTTATTACAAAGGTGAAGATGTCACGGTCTATGAGATACGGAAGAGCGTCTCGAAGGATGAGCTCGTGAACGTTTTGCAGGAGATAGACGGTAGTCTAGTGACGAGGGGGGATGGCACGGACTTCTTTGAAGAGGGTGTGACACAAGAGACGCGCGACGAGACACGGCGAATAATAGACGTCAAGCTCAATTTGCTCGGCTTGGCGGATACGAACATACGAACGGTGGGTAACAATTTCATTCTTGTTGATCTCGCGGGTGTGGACATCGGAACGGCAAAGAGCATAGTAGGCAAGCCGGGAAAGTTCGAGATACGGATCCAGACGGCGGGCACTGGGAGCGACTTAGAGCAAGGAATGAGATTTGAGGTGATTGAGAATATCACTGCACATGTCGTGTTTGGCAGCGAAGGTATCGAGAGCAAGAGCGTCGGGGCAATGCCCGTGCGAGAGAGCGAGAATTCACCCTGGGGCGCTGCTTTTACGCTGACCGAAAAGGGGGCGACCGCATTACAAGAGGCCGCACTGGAATACGGTGCAACCGATAATCCCGTCGACCACGAACTCGCGATGCTGCTTGACGATGTGGTGATCTACAGCGCGCCGTTATCGCCCGAATTGGCGCAGGACTTGAAAGAGAAGCTGGCGTACGCATTACGTGCGGAAACTGGGTTAGAAAACGAAGGGTTCGAACGAGCGAAAGAGCTTATTATTCACTTAAAAGCGGGCGTGCTCCCGGTAAACGTAGAGATAATCGGTTCCGGAGAAGTGCCTGCGTATCTAGGCGCGAAATTCAAGGAGGAGTCATTAATTGCTGGCTTTACTGCGCTCCTGTTCGTCGCACTGGTGGTCTTCCTGCGGTATCGAGAGAGGAGGATAGTACTGCCGATGTTCTTCACGCTTCTGAGCGAGGTGATCTTGATAGCGGGCTTTGCAGCGGCGATAAGCTGGCAGTTGGATTTGCCAAGCATAGCGGGAATCATCGCGGTGATCGGCACGGGCGTGGACCAGTTGGTGATCATATCAGACGAAGTGATTTCCGGTGGGCGCTCCTCGGTGAGCATGTATCGTAAACGGATCTCGTTTGCGTTCGGCATTATATTCGCTTCTGCGGCGACGACCATCGTGGCGATGTTCGCACTTGCGCTCCTGGCTCTCGGCACGCTGCGCGGTTTTGCGATTGTCACCATCGTCGGACTCGTGATCGGTATCTTTATAACGCGACCTGCGTATGCGCGAATGATCGAAGAGTTACTCTAAGTTCTAGAGTGCAGTAACAGCCCAAGCTCCTGATGGATTCCGAGGTTAGTAATGAGGTTTACCGCATCATCATCCCTTCGAAGATTTTTACCGCGTCTTCCTGCTCGACTGTGCGCGGATTGCGAGCTAAGTAGCCTTTTTCCTTTACCACTGCCTCCGCCAACGCAGGCAGGTCTTCCTCCGGCACGTTTATATCCGAAAGCCTGGTTGGCAAGTCCAGCGTCTCTAACATGCCCTTAACACGAGCAACAGTCCATGAAGCTGCCTCTTCTTCGGTTAGCCCCGGCTCGCCGCCCAGCTCACGAGCAACTTTTGCCAGCTTCTCCTTTACCGCAGGTGCGTTATACTCCATCACATAGGGCAAAACGAGTGCGGCAGATACGCCATGCGGGATTTTATACCGTGCTCCGAGCGTATGCGCTATTGCATGACCCGCGATGACGCCTGCATTGCCAAACGCCATACCTGCAAGCATCGCCGCTAACGACAGCTTCAAACGCGCCTCCAGGTTATCGGCGTGCACGAAAGCCTCTTCTAAGTTGTCCGTGATCTTCCGTATTGCTTCTAACGCAAACGAATCGGTTAACGGGTTCGCACCCAATGAGAGGAACGCCTCTACCGCGTGACTCAAGGCATCCATGCCGGTCGAAGCGGTTATTCGGGGCGGCATGGTCGCAGTGAACGCGGCATCGATAAACACGACATCGGCGAGATTATAAGGGCTCGCGATCGCTTTCTTTTTGCCCTCTACAATGACGAGCGCGAACGGCGTAGCTTCGGCACCGGTACCTGCGGTTGTGGGAATAAAAATCTTCGGAACGCTTGGCTTTGCAATCTTATTTCCACCTAAAAAATCGCGTGCCTGCTGCTCGGGATTCGCCGCCGCGGCTGCAGCGACTTTCGCCATATCCAGCACGCTCCCTCCACCAATACCCACAATCACGTCGTAATCTGCTCGTGCAGCGCTGGCCACCGATTCCGCATCGTCTAACGTTGGCTCTGACGCGACTGCATCGAAAATGTCAACGTCCACAACCTCTTTTAGAGGCCGTTCTACTTTTTCACACAAGCCGAGTTTTTGCATCGTCTCGTCGGTAACGATGAGCGCCTTGGTTGCACCTAATCCTTTCGCCTCCGCACCTATCTTCTCCTCTATCCCACCACCAAAAACAACCCGCTTTGGCAGTTGAACCGCATACATCTTCATTTCCATCACTCCTTCTTAAGAATAAGAAAAAGTTCCCTTCGTTAAGTAAACTTCGGATGGAGGTAGTGCGGATGTGTGAAGCCGACTTGATGTGGTTTTTCCGTGTATCCACCAGGGAGCGATAGTTCAGGCTTAGTACCTTCTCTTCTTCCACGGCAAACTATGAGCAAAAGGGAAAAGGTTATATGGTTTGTGGTATGATGGCACTAGTATAGGAGGACTACGTTAAACCCAAGAGGGACTGCTAAAAAGATGGCTAAAATTGTCGTTGATACGCCAACAACGAAAGGGTTGGGATTCCAGGATTATGCGGAAGCTCTGGTCAACATAATTCTGGATTCGGGATCACCGTTTACCATTGGCATTTTGGGCGACTGGGGTGTTGGTAAGACGAGCCTGATGCAAACGATGTGTGCGAAGCTCAGAGAGCAATCCGACAAGGGAGTTATACCTGTCTGGTTTAATGCATGGCGATGCGAGCGAGAAAGGAATTTTGCAATTATTCCGCTATTGGAAGTATTGGCTGGTGAAATCAAGGATGAAGATCTCAAGAAAAAGATTTGGGACTTCCTCAAGTCAATGCAGTTAAGAGTCTGTTTGGGTCCTGCGGAACTTAGTGCCGGTGGTGACAAACAGAACCAAATCGAAGAAGCACTGTATTACGATAAACTGGCGGCTATCGAAACTACGTTGAAGGGAAATAATAAGAAAATTGTGGTGTTCATCGACGATCTGGACAGATGTGCACCAGACAAAATTTTAGAGGTTCTCGAATCGACAAAAGTGTTTCTAGATATTACCCGGGTTCGTTTACGTGCTTGGAATGAACTTGGAGGTCGTGAATAAGGCAATAGACCTGAAATACAAGGATATGGGTATTAAGGGAGAAGACTATCTTGAAAAGATAATCCAGATCCCTTTTAAAGTGCCCGATTGGATTGAACTTGATCTTGGCGAATATCTTACCTATTTAATAGACAAAGAGATAGATCCTGACTACAAAGAGACATTCAAAGAGTACAAGGGCATCGTTTTAAAAGTAATAGAGAAGACACCACGGCAGGTTAAACGATTCATCAACACATATATCAGTGAGCATGAAGTTTTTAAAGGTAAGGCGCTTGATAAAACGATCCATCTCATTCTGACCATCCTGAAGTTCAAATGGTACGACTTTTATCATGATTTGTTTTACGAAAGCTATCGAAACTATTTGAAAAAACTTCTTATAGATAATAATAAGCTTAAGGAAGAGTTTAAAGATAAAAATGATCTCGTTGATTTTATAACTCAAGTAAAGGTGAGGGAAACGATTGATACCATACTTGGAATGAACGATGGGAAATTACTTGAATACCGGAGAGCGGGAATGAGTATCCCGCAAAAAATTATAAAGCCCGCGATTGATAAATACGCTCTCATAGACCTGCTCAGAGCCGGAAGAATTGCTGAGTTCAATGACATTACAAAGGATTTAGATATTATTGACCTAAGCAGGGCTGATTTGAGCGGAGCTTATTTACACGGGGCTAATTTGAGCGTGACTATTTTGAACGGGGCTTATTTACACGGAGCTAATTTGAGCGGGGCTGATTTGAGCGGGGCTGATTTGCGTGATAGCTTGATTCATGTTAGGGAGCAAGAATATCAAGGAACAAAGGTAGAAGACGCCAATTTTGAAGGTGCAATAATAGGCAATGGGGGATTTATAACGTATTTGAGAAAAAATGGGGCAAAAAACGTTCCTGATGCGTTTACTGATAAAGATAAATCATAAACCTGCTGAGGAACAGAAGCTATGATTCGGAGGTTATAGAGTGTGTAAAAGAGTTTTTAGAACTATGAAGAAACAAATTGTGTAGAGTCCCGAAATTATTTCGTCAAGAAGTTTCACCAAAATCCATGGTGAAGCTCACGGACAAAAAGATCAAATGGGCTGTTAAACAGGTAATCAACAAAGGAGAAAGAACTGCTATGGTTGCAGCGATATATGGTGTCTCCGCAAGAAGAATACAGCAACTGGTGAGGGAAGAGCTATAAGGAAACAGGAGAATATCCGGTGCTTGATAGGAACAGAAGACCTCGGACTCCTCTGAGCGCTGAGGAGAAGCGGATAATTGAAGCAGCCTATAACGAGTCATTCTTAGGGGCCCGTTTGCTTCGTTACCACATACAGAGGTATTATAAGCGGAATATACCGCAAAATAAGATCCATCGGCATCTGCTCGAG
>DATKXZ010000060.1:0-6897 GCA_035528755.1 Desulfobacteria bacterium
GACACCGTAGATCGCGGCAGACATCGCCGTGCTTTCTCCTTTCTTGATCACCTGATTAACCGCCCATTTGATCTTTTTGTCCGTGAGCTTCACCATGCGTTTTGGTGAAACTTCCTGGCGAAATAATTTCTGGACTCTACATTTGTATGTACAGACAGAAGGAGTGATAAGATGGCGGGTAAGTCGGCCGTGATTTTGCTTGTCGAAGATGACGATGCACATGCCGCGCTTATAACGCGAGTTATGGAAGAAGAGGAAACGGTAAGTAAGATTTATCGAGTCAGCGATGGCGAGGAGGTACTTGACTATCTCTTCCACAAGGGGTGTTACGCCAAGGAGGAAGATAGCCCTCGCCCTGATTTGGTTCTTCTTGACTTACGACTACCGAAACTTGACGGTCACGAAGTGCTCACGGCGATTAAGCAATCGGACGATTTAAAGGTTATACCCGTCGTGGTACTCACCACTTCGGAAAACGAAAGGGATATAGCACAGGCATATCGCAGCCATGCCAACAGTTATCTCGTAAAACCCCTTGGCTTCCGTGAGTTCTCAGAGATGGTGCAAGAAATAAGCTCTTATTGGCTCGTACAAAACAGACAGCCTCAGAAAGGCTGAGTCAAGCACTATCTGCAGATAGAAAAAACCACCCACCACTGCATGCATAACGCAAAAGCATCATACGCACGACAGTAGGCCTGTAGGCCCGCATATTAAGTGCTAGTTTCTATTCTATCGCTTCACAACTCCATTTCCTCTTTCGTGTAAATGGTAAATCCACCCTTTTTATAAAACATCGGGAAATATTGGAGATTGTGATTTGTATATCGCATTTTTACCACTCCGATGTAGCGCTCTAATATATCTCTCTCCCGCCTACAGTCCAAATGGATGATCGCATCAGAAAGGAAGTCTTCAACACCGTATTTACCAAACCTATTATCCCCCTGATGGATCTCAGAAATAAGGAAACTCGTCGTACCTAAAGCTCTGAGCTCTGTAAAAAAGTGGTATATTTCGCTACGGGGATTTTTAATGGTTGTTAGAGAGTACAAAGCATTAAGAGGGTCGATAACCACTAAATCGAAGTTTTCTTCCCTTACAAGGTCGGTCAGATAAAGTTTAACCTTTCTTATCGAATTAGCGTCAAATCGCATCTCCACTCCGACTTCCTGATCTACCATTGTATGATCCACAATAACCAGATTTTTACTGTCTTCAGTCATCCCCAGCGTTCCCATCTGCTCCTTCAAACTCTTTATCTCCTGCTCAAACGTTATATACAGCCCTCTCAAGTTACTTTTCAGTGCGTTATTATACAGAATACTATACGCAAAAGAGCTCTTCATACAACCAGGAGTGCCGCAAATTAGTGAGACGCTGCCCTTTGGAATGCCACCTTCTAACTGCTCATCCAACCTTCCACTATAAGTCTTTATTCGTTCCATTTTCCCCGTAGCATTCTTACAATTACAGGTATAAATAATTTTCAGTCATGACTCCTCGGGATCTTTAACGTGTAGAAACGTTTTTATGCCCTGCTGAAGAACTACCAAAGAGAATACAATAACTAAGCGGGAGAAGGGAATAGAGCACAAAAGAAGGTAGTGGGCCTTATTTGGGCGTACATGCACGAGCTTGTTGTATTATGGAGTTATTATCGAAACGAATCGGAGAGTAAGAACGGTGGCACACGAGTGTGATGTCTTGGTGGTGGGGGCAGGACCCGCAGGGAGTAGCGCGGCACGGGCGGCAGCTGCAGCAGGCGCTCACACAATCTGCATCGATAAGAAGAGAGTAATCGGCGTACCTGTGCAATGTGGTGAGGGCATAGGAGCATATCTCTTTCCGTTTCTACCGTTCAAAATCCCTCAGGATCTGCTGATCTGGAAGCTCGAGGAGATTTCCTTGTGGGCTGGTGGCAATACCGTAACGAGAGCCGGGCGTCTTTGGACCACCTATATGCTGAACCGAAACGACTTCGATGCATGGTTAGCGAAGACTGCTGAAAACCAGGGAGCACACTTACTCAGGAACACAGAACTCGTTGATTTAGAGGTTAACAGTGACAATACCGTGACAAAAGCAACGATAAGAACGTCTGAGGGCGAAAAGCAGATTAAACCACGGGTAGTTATCGCCGCGGATGGTGTTGATTCCACGGTTTTAAAGTTGTTAGGCTTCAAAATCGATAAAAAAACCACCTGTGGCAAGGTCTTGAGTTATGAAATGAAGAATCTTAGCTTGAGTGATCCCAAAAGTTTCCAAGTATTTTTAGGCGATTTTGCACCTGGTGCCTACGCATATATCCTCCCAAAATCCCGAACGACGGCTAATGTCGGTGCAGGGACGATAGTACCACAGAAAAAGGTGAGAAGCTGTTATGATGAGTTCTTAGAACTTCCTCAGGTGAAGAAACAACTGCGCGATGGAGTTGTGGTAGCAGATAAGAGTGGCTGGGCGCCAATACGTTATCTCACAGATAAATGGGTCTACGGGAACGTGTTACTGGTGGGCGATGCCGCGAATCAGAACTTTAAACCGTTTGTCGAGGGCATTACGCCCACAATAATCTGCGGTGATCAAGCGGGTAAAACGGCTGCTGGGTTCATTCGTGGTAAAAGCCCGCTGAATACGTATCCGAACCGTGTCCGGGACAAATTAGGCACGTTCTTTTCAGAGTCTGATCAGCTTATACCGCTCTTATATGAGTTAGAGGTCTCTTCAGACAGAAAGGAGCAGTTACTTCGTCTCGCCCTATTCGCAAATATCATCTCCATGAAACAGTTCGAAAAAGTGAAACACGAAGATGAGAGCGCGATAAAGGAGATTGTGGACAAATGGAATCGTAGCAAAATCAGGCAACCTCTAGCTGATCTGGCTGAACGATTGGGCTTTCTGTATCTCCGCATTAAAAAAGAATTTTGAAAAACCCGTGGTAAGACCGCCATATACAAGTGAGTGGGAAATCATTCAGAGCTCTATTCCGGAAATTACTAACTGATTTCGCGTTGAATGATGAGTCGAGACGAGTAGAGACAAATAGAATGTCCCTGCAATAAGCTCGCGGAGATTGAATCGATAATAGAGTAGGAAGCGTTTCCGATTTTAGAGGCTAATTAATGCACGCTCAAAAAGCGGGGAGCGGTCTAACCGCGTGTAAGTAAAGTAAGCTGTCGGCAAAAATCAAGACAATGTGGAAATCGGCCTATCAGGCAGCTAAAAACGCCGAAAACGAATCGTCAAAAGCGGCAATTTGAGCCGAATGCTTTACTTAATTTTGAATCACTGAGGTTTATCAAAATCCTCCTATGAGCGATAACGAAAAAGAATAAGAAGGGAGGGGAATAAGATTTATTCCGCCTCTTCAAACCGACCTTCAAGCTTCTTTAACACATTCGGCAGAGTTGTATATTCCATCTCCTCTACAGGAAGCCGATGTGGCTCGAACGGACCGTGCGCTCGCATGTAATCGGCTATCTCCCCTGCCTTTCTCCTCGCAAGGTCATACGCCGGGTCGTTAAACAAATCTGCAGGGCCTACTAACCGTCCCTGGCTTAGCTGGAATCCCGCGGCAAGAACTCGTGGCGGGCCGTCAAACCGCGTGCATTGCGAATACATGAAAGGCACGGGCATGATCGGTCCGTTATGTGAACCCCGCATCCAGCCACTGACCAAATACGGCATCGAAAACGGCTCTAAAACCTCGCCCAGCGCGGGCAGGCCCGATTGCGAACGCACCAAGGCGACGGGGTCATCTTTCCCAACGTATTTACCCGCGGTAAAGAACAACTTCTCCGTGCTTATCACGGCCGCCGGCTCTTCCTTTGGCAGCGGACTCGTCTCTTTCGGAAACACACGCTTTATTACGTACTTGCTCTTCGCGCCTATCAATGCGAGCAACGCGTACAGTTCCTCAGGACATTTAAAGAACACTTTCTTCCGCTCTTTTATGTCCCACACCTCAAACACGTAGCCGTCATGCATCGTTGGATCGACCACGAGCCCTGCGGTATTAAACGGGTCCGCAAAAATCTTATAGATGGGATAATTAAACGCACCCGGCTCGGTCTTATCCATCATAAACGCCACCAACGGCTCCGAACCGCGTTCCGTGAATTCCATCTCCGCTATGCCCGGGCCCATACCCCGTATGTTCCCGCTAAAAGCGTCCACCAGCAGATCCTGCCCTGCACCATGCAGCTTCAGCTCCTTCGCCACCTCAGTCGCAGCCTCAAACGTCCGCCACGCCAACCCGTGTATCTCTTCGGAATCAACGCCCTTACGATGACTCATCAGCAACTGTAAATCGTCGCCAGCATTTAAGACATGATAGTCCACAAGCAAGCCATCCTTCTTCGCCTGCTTCATCTCCTTCTTCGCCCGCTCCATCAAATCAGGATGCACAGACGAATGCCCTGGAAATCCTCCTACATCGGCCTTTATCAGACTTACGGTTATCTTTTCCATCTTCTCCACCCTATTCACTCACGTTGGCCGCCAGCAAATAAAAAAGTTTCGCACGGTTTCGCGAAGTGAGATAATCACCGTGCCCGCGGGATCAAAACGGATCCGACTGCGACAAGATTCAAGCAAGCATGCATGCGCAATTCAAGGACCGGTAACGACGTGTCTGTCTGTCCCATTCATCGCCACCCGGTCTATCGTGACCTACCCTTCATCAAAGACTTCAGAGAATATACGCAGTGCCTCGTCATCCCGGCGTTTGTGCTCTTGCTTGAGCATATCCCCACGCCGGAAGCACTCCTTGGCCTTCTTGTCATCCCCGAGCGTTCCGTAAACCTGACCAAGATTGTAGTACGTCGAGATACCTTGGTCCATAAGATACTGCTTGAGATTCAGCGCGGCAGTAAAGAACCCGATCGCCATTTCATGCTGTTCCAAGCTCGCATACGCGACGCCGCAATCGTTACAAGCCTTAGCCGTCGTAGGACGCGTTGGCTCTTTCTTCATGATCTCACGGTACACCGCTATGGCATCCTCGAATCTGCCGTCCGCAAGACATTCTGCGCCGACCAGCAGCAATTCCTCGGCCGTCTTCTCTTCCGCCTCCTCCAGCTCTTTCTCTTCTCCCACCATGATTGTATAAAGATCTGGTTACACTATAATAGGTGCGGCTTTCGACTGAGTTATATGATGCACTAAACGTTCAAGCTCTCAGCACTCAACTAAACAGTTCGTTCAGGTCAGGTCTTAGATTACAGAATACCTATGTTAAGCAGTAGCGAGCTGAACGAAGATCGGCGAAGATTACGAGTTTTCCGTCTTTGTTTGCCATATTCTCAAAATCGGATTGCAAAAATCAACACCACTAGCTTTCACGTTAGGCTATAGCGGTTTCCACCGGAAACACAACCAAAAAGCTTATATACCTATCGTGTTGACATATGTTTGTGTCTGACCTGATCGTGAAGGTCCGTGGGAATAAATAAGTCCCAAGAAAAACCCGCTGTTGAGGCGGCCTTACTGCTTACCACAAGAGGCAGCCTCTGCGGCACTATCTTTTTCTTTTTTTGCTTTTTCTCTCTCCTAGGTACAATTCCAAATCTAAGAAACAATTATTGTGAAGCCGCGAGTGCCATCCCAAAACGCCAACAGAAGATTTTACCCCAGCTTTCCCGCGTCTTCTCGCACCCGCATGCGGAATTGCTTATGTATCCCGATAATCTCCTTCTTCCTGCGTTCGTCCGCTCGCTCGAGATTATGGAAATACGGAAACGGTATCGTTCCCTTGTGTGTTGTTACAAACTCCTTTATATCCGCTGTAATGACGCTATCAGGAATATTTGCAGGATTCTCTTCAAACTTGTTCCGGTCAGTTTCCCAGTCCGTCACCAGTTCCATCGCCGCTCCTTTCCCGCTTCGGGCAAACGTCTCGCAGACCATATACAGGAATCGGATATCAACGGACGCAAGCCCGACATTCGCATACGGAACCGCATAGTCATTGCCATTGAAAACGACCGCAACACCACCGTGCGCTGCAACTTCGTTTAGCATCTTGTAATCAGTAATGCTGTCGCCAACCGCGATAATATCCCGTAACGCAATCCCTTTCTCCTGCGCGATTGCTCGTATTGCATCGGCTTTTCGCTCACCGCCGATGACCCGCGTGGAAAAGACATCAAAGTCCAAAGCAGGGAGTTGACGGAAAAAGAACTCGTCCAGGCGTTTCACTATCCGATCCGTATCGTCACGCTCAATGCCAGAATAAAGCGCCGGTATCTCTTTTTCAGCCTCTTTTAGTAACGTAAATGCGGATTCGGGTAACGCACGCCTCATTTCCGCTAAATCAAGCTTTGTGCATATAATATGGTCTTCCGGGACGCCCAGTTGCTGCCCGATGTTATACGCGTGCTGCTCGTAACTGGTCGAGATAATATAGATGTCCCAGTTCTCCGCCTGTAGCTGCTCAAACAGATATTTTGCACCTTCTATTCTCTTCGCTCCCGCTGAGACCTGACGTATATCGTCCTCGGTCAGGTCATGCGCCAAAAAGAACGGTACGATTAACGCGAGCGTATCACCCGGCTCGTAGCCCTCCCGGCCCTCCAGAGAGATAATGTCATCATATCGACTGATCACCTCGAAAATAGCCGCACCTTCCTCGCCCAGAAGCTTCATCACCTCGTACGCATTATCCTGCGGTGATAACGGTCCTTCGAGGTCGAAGCATATGGTCTTCTCCTTCATCTTCATGGGTACCTCCTCTCTTCTACTTCTTCTATCATCAATCATTAGAC
Source organism: Desulfobacteria bacterium (assembly GCA_035528755.1). Classification (GTDB taxonomy): domain Archaea; phylum Halobacteriota; class Syntropharchaeia; order Alkanophagales; family Methanospirareceae; genus JACGMN01. The sequence goes on from DATKXZ010000060.1 coordinate 6,765, forward strand.
TTGTTGCTAATTAAAGGCAATCGTCACTAAGGGGCTTTTAAATAGGATATGCTCTGTGTTATCAGCTATGATAAGCGTTAACAGGGCTTTAAGGAGCGATAGGTTGATAAGAGCCACGACAGGGCTATCCGCA
>DATKXZ010000061.1:0-5472 GCA_035528755.1 Desulfobacteria bacterium
GGCGGAGTTAGAGGCTATTGCAGCCGCCGCTCTGATTTACGACCAGTTGTGGTTCGGAACGTACATGTCGGGTGGTGTAGGATTCACGCAATACGCGTCGGCAACCTACACGGACAACATCCTGGAGGACTTCTGTTACAAAGCGGATGAGATTGCGGTAGACATGTTCGGTGAGCGGTGTGCGGCAGAGCCAACCATGGATAACATAGAGAAGCTGATACGAGCCGAGAACGATTACGCCCTGACGCAGTACGATGCGTACCCAACGACTGCGGAGTCGCACTTCGGCGGGTCCGTTAGGGCTTGCTGTACCTCTGCAGGGTGTGCAACCGCAGTCGTGAGTGCGACCGGATGCGCGCAGTGTGGTCTGAACGGCTGGGGACTTGCTCAATTGCTGCACTACGGCACCATAGGCAGGTTAGGATTCTACGGCTACGACCTGCAGGACCAGTGTACCTCCTCAACTTCGTTCTCATACCGAAGCGACGAGGGGCTGCCGTTCGAGATGCGAGGCGTGAACTATCCGAACTTTGCGATGAACGTCGGGCACCAGAGCGCATACGCGGGTATAAATGCAGGTGCGCATCTTTCCAGTAAAGATGCGTGGGTGATCTCACCGCTGATCAAGGTGGCGTTCGCGGACAGAGACCTGCCGTTCGACTGGGGCTACATAACCCGAGAGTTCGGAAGAGGTGCGATGCGTGAGTTCAAGGCGGTTGGTGAAAGAGACCTCATCATGCCTTAGCTAAGAAACAAAACAAACAAAATAAATAAAACAAAACGGTAAAAAGGTTGGAGGGGGAAGTTTTTTTCTCCCCTTTTTTATTTTTGCCTGATAGCATCTCATTGTTTCATGAGATTATTTTGGTTACTGGAAGTAGGGCTATCGTTCCGCCGATTCCGGGCGTGGACCTCGAAGGTGTTTCCACAGTCCGCACAAGTCAGGATGCGGTAAACATACTCATAGCGAAAACCTATTTAAGATGTGTACTGAATATATATTCACAAGAGGTAAATTGTATGGGAGGAAAAAAATGTCGAAGATAAATAAACTTGTTATTATTGGATGTGCGGGCGTAGGGGGACCAGCGGCAATGATGGCAAAGAAGATAGACCCCTCGCTGGACGTGACAGTGATAAGAGAAGAGGAGAATTTCTTGACGAGATGCGCAACCCCTTATATCGCGGTTGAGAGAGCAACGGTAGAGGCTTCGGTCAAGGATGATGGAATGTTCCACGCCGTTGGTACCAAGCTGGTTAATGTAAAGGCGAAGAGCATAGACAGGAAAGAAAAGACCGTTACTACCGCTGACGGTGCCGTTTATCCATACGATAAACTCATTTTGGCTACCGGTGGTAGGGCGATCGTTCCGCCGATTCCGGGCGTTGACCTTGAAGGCATTTTCACATTACGTACAAGTCGCGATGCGGTCAACATACGTGATTGGGTAAACGAGAAAAAAGCAAAAAATGCGGTTGTTTACGGTGCAGGGGCAACTGGCTTGGAGATGGCATCAGTGCTCGCAGAGAAGGGACTAAAAGTTACGATGGTGGTCAGGTCATATATTGGCAGGAAGGTGGGTCTCGACGTGGATATGAGCAATGAACTAGAGAAACATTATAAGGACAAGGGCGTTGTTATCAGGTCAAGAGAAGTGATAACGAAGATAGAGGGAGAAAAGGAAGTAAAAGCGGTTGTGTTATCTTCCGGTGATAAAATCGAGACTGACATGATCATTCTGTCACTAGGAGTTCGTCCGAACATTGAACTTGCAGAAGATGCGGGGCTTGGAATAGGCGAGTACGGTCTGGAGGTGAACGAATACCTTCAGACATCTGACCCGGACATTTATGCGGGTGGCGACTTGATTGAGTATGAACATTTGATTACTAAAAAACCAATACTTGGACAGATAAGACCAAATGCGGTTATAGGAGGGCGGATAATAGCAAAAAACGTGCAGGGCTATAAAATAGAATTCCCAAAGTTGTTGAACAGTTTCGCAGCTAAGTTGTTCGATAAGTCAATTGCGTCGGTTGGTGTAACAGAAGCGATAGCGAAAGAGGAAGGGTTTGATATTTTCGTTACAAAGCAAGCAGCAAAGAGCAAGCACGTGATGATGGAAGGCGGAAAACCTTATACCGTTAAGTTAATCTTTGATAGGGATACAAAAAGGGTCATTGGAGCACAGATAATCGCGGATGATGAACGTTCCGTCAGATATATAGACATGATTGCACTTGCAATAAGAAACGGCTGGACGGCTTTGGACCTGACAACGCTAAGATGTGCAGGGCAGCCAGAGCTATCTCCAGAGCCAAGTGCAGAGCCAATAACCATAGCAGCGGAGGGCGCATTTAAAGAGTTCTATCCGCTACCGTAGCCTGACCTGAATGAGTGTGCAGTACCTTGTTTATCCATAACTTCCATCACGAGGGAGAAAACACACATAAGTAGAAGAGAAGTGAGAAGAAGTGAAAAGAAAAGAGTAGCTTTTATAAAGAGGTATAAATAAAAGTAAGCTATCTATACTAAAATACGAATAATACGGGGGGTATGAAGAGATGGGCAAAGAAAATGAACCGTTCATAAAAATCTCTGGTGTGTCTAAAGAGTTTGATGGCAAACAGGTTCTGAAGAACGTGAACGTGGTGATAAATGAAGGCGAGTCGTTAGGTTTGCTTGGACGAAGCGGTTCTGGTAAATCAGTCCTGCTTCACATGCTGCGCGGGACCGAGGATTACGCACCGACAAGTGGTGAGGTGATTTTCAGAGTGGCCGTGTGCCCACATTATTTGGAGATAGCGGACTCGCTGGGCGGGGATCATCCTCCCCTTGGGACGGTAGAGCCCCCAAGCAAAGTAGGTTCGGTGTGTCCCAGATGCGGGAGAAAATTGGAATTACGGGAAGTGAATTACTGGAAAGACCGCGATGCACGGAGAAAGATAAAAAAGCGCGTGGCCATCATGTTACAGCGCACGTTCGGGTTATACGGCGAAGATACAGTGATGTATAACATCTTACAGGCGTTGGAGAGCAGGAACTATCCAGCAGATCTACGGTTTAGGAGGGCGTATGAGCTGCTGAAAGCAGTGAATATGATTCATCGGGTAACCTTTCCCGCGATGGATCTGAGCGGTGGCGAGAAACAACGAGTGGTGCTTGCGCGGCAACTGGCATTGGATCCCTTCGTATTGTTAGCTGACGAGCCGACGGGAACGTTAGACATAAAGACTGGAAAGGTGGTGCATAAAGCACTGATAGAGAGCTCAAAGGCCGGAATGACTTTGATAACCACGTCGCATTGGCCCTCGGTCATCGAAGAACTAACAGAGAAAGCATTATGGCTCGATCATGGTGAAGTCGTTGCCTATGGCGACTCAAAGAGCGTAGTTGAAGAGTTTGAGAAGCAAGTGGAGGCAACAGAACGCGAGGAGCATGTTAAGCTCGGCGACCCGAAGATAATTATAGAGCATTGCAAGAAGTATTATTATTCGGTATGGCGAGGGATGGTAAAGGCGGTAGACGATGTCTCGTTTACGGTCTATGAGAACGAGATATTCGGGCTCATAGGTGTGAGTGGCGCGGGGAAGACGACTTTATCGCGCATTATATGCCAGATAGATCCTTTAACAGATGGTTCGGTTAAGATACGAGTTGGAGATCGGTGGATAGAGGTAGGACGGGTAGCAGAGCTGGGCGTGTGGATGTCCTGGGCGGCCAAGACAGAAGGCCCCGGTGAGCATACGGCGACACGGGTGGCGATGTTACACCAGGAGTTCTCGTTGTATCCCGATAAGACGATCTTAGAGAATCTTACCTCCTGCCTCGGCTTGCCGTTGCCCATGGAGCTGGGGAGCATGAAAGCGAAGTTCATGCTACAGGGTGTCGGATTTACTGAAGATGAGGTGGAAGAGATACTCCAAAAAACGCATACTGAACTGAGCGTTGGAGAACGGCAGCGTATCGCGCTCGCCCAGATCCTGATGAAGGAGCCGGGAATTGCCATTCTCGACGAGCCAACCGGAACGATGGACCCGATAACAAAGAAGTTCGTTGCAGATTCAATACGTGCAGTGCGGGAGAATTTAGGCATGACCTTCTTGATTGTCTCCCACGACCTTGATTTCGCTTATGATGTCTGCGACCGGATAGCGCACATGCAGGATGGCAAGGTAACGAAAATAGAGGAATTGAGAGTGGTTTAGTTCAGGTATCGATCAGAAAGATTAGCTTGACATTGTCAGATTATCCGCAGAGTTCACGGAGAGCGCAGAGGATATGAGTGGAGATATGTCCTTTTATCTTCATTACAACCTGAACATCACCTAATCATTTATATGCGGGCAAAAAAGTTACCAATACTCCACTCCACAACTTCTTCTATCGCATTCCTTAGATAATCCTTTTCCACTCTCCTTTTTTCAAGGTAACAATTTGAACGTGAATTTTATCTGTGGACTCAGCGTTCTCCGCGGTAAATTTGAAATGTGACAAAGTCAAGCTAATTCAGTTTTTTAGTTCTGGCTGACCGTTGTAGCTCTCTCTGTCTTTTGCTATTCAATACGATCTTACAGGTAGTCCTGAAGCAAAAAGCATTAAATGAAGTAATCAAAAATAGTAACCCGCTTCAAAAAAATAAAGGGATGGGGGGGAAATCCCCCTCTACCTTTTTACCGTTTTGTTTTATTTATTTTGTTTTGTTTGGTTTGTTCGTTGTGCTTGCTTACGGTATGATGAGATCTCTCTCGCCTGCCGGCTTGAACTCACGCAGCGCACCTCTTCCGAACTCTCGGGTTATGTAGCCCCAGTCGAACGGCAGGTCTCTGTCCGCGAACGCCACCTTGATCAACGGCGACAGCACCCACGCATCCTTGCTGGAAGCGTGCGCACCCGCGTTTATTCCCGCGTATGCGCTCTGGTGCCCGACGTTCATCGCGAAGTTCGGATAGTTCACGCCTCGCATCTCGAACGGCAGCCCCTCGTCGCTTCGGTATGCAAACGAAGTCGAGGAGGTACACTGGTCCTGCAGGTCGTAGCCGTAGAACCCTAACCTGCCGATAGTCCCGTAGTGCAGCAACTGAGCAAGTCCCCAGGCGTTCAGACCACACTGCGCGCATCCGGTCGCACTCACGACCGCAGTTGAACATCCTGCAGAGGTACAGGCAGCCCTAACGGACCCGCCGAAGTGTGACTCCGCAGTCGTTGGATATGCATCGTACTGCGTCAGGGTGTAGTCGTTCTCGGCACGTACCAGCTTCTCTATGTTATCCATGGTTGGCTCTGCCGAGCATCGCTCACCGAACATGTCTATTGCAATCTCGTCACCCTTGTAACAGAAGTCCTCCAGGATGTTGTCCGTGTAGGTTGCCGACGCGTATTGCGTGAATCCTACACCACCCGACATGTACGTTCCGAACCACAACTGGTCGTAAATCAGAGCGGCGGCTGCAATAGCCTCTAACTCCGCC
>DATKXZ010000062.1:0-23576 GCA_035528755.1 Desulfobacteria bacterium
GATGCCGTAGATCGCGGCAACCACCGCTGTGCTTTCTCCTTTCTTAATTACCTGTTTAACCGCCCATTTGATCTTTCTGTCCGTGAGCTTCACCATGCGTTTTGGTGAAACTTTCTGACGAAATAATTTCGGGACTCTACACTCGCTCGCTCTTACCTCCCTCCTTTTAACTTTACATTTGGTATATATATCTATCACCTTACCACAATTAGTTATCGGGTGATCGTTTAACCATGAATGAAACTCCTGATCAGTGTTCTGGGTTGAACGGAGGAATGATAAAATGCAAAAAGCAACCTTTAGTGCAGGCTGTTTCTGGGGCGTTGAATCCCCGTATCTTGGAAAAGCGCGTAAAATCATTCCTCCCGTAGGAGCATCACGAACGTGTAAATAAAAATAACCCCTGCACGTCATCGGCTGTCGTTAGTTCTTTAACTGTGCCCTCTCGGATATCCTGTTCACTTTCACGTAGTTGCGTCATCAAATTCTGATCACTCAAGATCTCTACCGTCTCAATTAGCGATTCTACTTCGCTCAGAAGACTCTCAAAATCATCCTTACTCATCACGACCTCCCCGTTTGCCTCCTTCAGCTTGATAATATCTATCATATCTCCTTGCTCGCTCTTCCCTCCCTATTTTTAACTTTACATTTGGTTATACTTATATCTGTCCCGTACCACAATTAGTTATTGGGTGATCGTTTAACCATAAACGAAACTCCTGATCTGTGTTCTGGATTGAACGGAGGAATGGTCTAATGCACAAAGCAACCTTTGGCACAGGCTGTTTCTGGGGCGTTGAAGCGGTGTATCTTTAAAAGCGCGCCAAATCATTCCTCTCGCAGGAGCATCATGAACGTGTAAATAAAAATAACCTCCGCACATCATCGGCTGTCGTTAGTTCTTTAACTGCATCGCACTCGCTTTGATATCCTTTTCACGTTCACGTGCTGCTTCATTCGGTTCGAGCTCTTTTTCCTGCTCCAGTAAAATTGACTTACTTACATACACAGCGACTCAAGAGGAGCAGAACGTAGAGCGTAGCTGGCAGTACTCGCAGGGGTTCGTACTTCATCCAGCAATCAATCAAAGGCTTCCTTGTCTTCTTTTCGCCGTGCTCTTCCGAACACGTGCCAATGCCTCATTACGTTTAGAGTTCAGTCCTATGAAGGAACAGTTACCCGATTTTAGCACTTCTGCACGATTAGTTAGTGATTGATTGATTAATTAAGCAGTCTCGGAACCTTTTGAGGTCAGGCTATCTATAACCCCAAAAGCCGGCTGAGTACGATAACAATCAACACAATGAGCCCTAAGCCGATAGCAATTTTGATCAATTTCAGTGATATTTTCAATACCAGAACCAGGATTGAGAACGCAATAAAAAGAATGAGTAAGCCTGTAAGCCAACCTATGCCCATGGTGATCCCACTTTTATAATGATGCTCCTCACATAAATATCTACCTAAATTAAGGCTGCACCCTTTTTTTCAAACAACCTTTTCAAATTCTCACCCCTTTCTTCTTTCACGCGCCATTGAGCCGCTTCAAGCTGCTTCTGCACCCGTTCTGAGAATTTTGAAATGATACCTGAGCCTGAAAATTCTGAGTGGAAATCCGCCAGAGAGATAACCTTATTTTGCAGCAGACCCAAAGAAAGAACGGGGGGAGATTGATCATGCTTGACCTCTTGCGAAAGCGACGCAGTGTCCGTACGTATCAGAATAAGCCAATCGAGCCTAAACTCATCGAACTCCTGAAGGAAGCGGCCGTCCGATCGCCCACGTCGCGTAATTTTCGACCCTGGCGCTTTCTCTTCGTGACTGACAAAACGAAGCTGGCAGCGCTCTCACGAGCAAAGCCCAGCGGTTCGAGCTTCTTGAAAGGTGCAGCTTTGGGCGTGGTGGTCTGCGCTGACGACACCGAATCGGACGTCTGGATCGAGGACTGCGCCATCGCGTCCATTCTCCTGCAGCTTACTGGCCAGAGCCTGGGGCTGGGCTCCTGCTGGATCCAGATACGAAAACGGATGCATGACGACACTAAAACCTCCGCAGAGGATTACGTCAAAGACCTGCTCGGGTTACCGGAACATATGAAGGTGGAATCGATCATCGCATTCGGCTACCCTGACGAAGCGAAGCCGCCTATTCCTAAGGAGCAGCTCGAGTACAGCAAGATCCTTTCAGAGCAGTAATCGCGCATTGGGGTGTTTTTCTCGCAACGAAAAAGATTCGTTAAAAAGATGTGGAAGAAGATAGGTATAAGTCTTGTCGTTGTCATCTTTATTATAACACTTGCCGTAAGTTCAGGCGACTACATGCTCACCAAACAGGTCTCAAAGGAAATTGAAGCACTCTTTGCGAATTCCGACGACATTTCCGATACCGTGTTTACGTACGAGCAGATCAGCAATTTGCCGGAACCCGTGCAGCGATATTTCAAGTACTCGTTAAAGGAAGGACAGCCGTACATCAGCTATGCACGACTGAAGCACGATGGTTTCTTCAGAACGGCTGAAAACCAGAAGTGGCTGCCCATTACCGGCGAGGAATATTTCACCACGCAACCACCGGGCTTTGTCTGGGTTGGAACGGTCAAGCCGTTTCCCGTAGTCTGGATAACGGCGCGAGACACGTACTTTCAGGGCACGGGAAACAATCTCATTAAACTCTTCTCTATCATCACGATTGGTGATGCACGGGGCAAAGAAATAGATCAGGGCACGTTAGCGCGCTGGCTTGCAGAAGCGGCATGGTATCCGACCGCGCTGTTGCCCGGCGAGCGGTTACAGTGGGAAGCGATCGATTCGAACTCAGCACGCTTAGTATTTTCAGATGCAGGCATCACGATTTCCGCAACGGTGGATTTCAATGAAAACGGCGAAATCGTTCGACTTGACACTGATAGATACCGGGATTCCTCACTGGAGAAGTGGAGCGGGTATTACCGTGAATACAAGGAAATTGATGGCGTAACAATACCGACCGAGGCTGAAGTGGTGTGGCACCTCGAATCGGGCGATTTCCGCTATGCACGGTTCCGGGTGACGGAGATCGAATTTAATCAGCCGTCACGGTACGAATGAATAGTCCACCGTTCTTTGACATTAACACCCGATCCACCGTACAAATCCTTAACTTAATCGGCAAACAACCAACTTATTAGGAGGTAGGTGTTAGAAATGGAAGAAATAACTGTTGTTGAGGTAAAGCCGCAGCTGGTGCTCGGCATGCGGAAAAGAGGGCCGTATGGAACAATCGCAACGATGATTCAACAGCTCTGTGAGTTCGCCTTTGCACAAGGGGTTCAAATGATAGGCCCGCCCATTTTCATCTGTCATGAGATGACGCCCGAGCAAGCCATGGAGGCAGATGACGCGGGAACTGCGGATGTTGAAGTCGCAATTCCGATCGCAGAAAAGATGGAGGGGGCTGCGGAAATCAAGTGCTACGAACTGCCCGGCGGTAAAATGGCAAAGACCAGTCATAAAGGGCCTTATGAAGAGTGCGGCCCGACCTACGAGAAACTCTTCGCTTGGCTCGCAGCGAACGGAAAGAAGATTGTTGGGCCGACCAGAGAAATGTATTTGAACGATCCGCATGAGGTCACGCCCGAAGAGATTCTGACCGAAATATTCGCGCCTGTAGCGTAGAGTAAAGTAAAGTAAAGTAAAGTATAAAAAGCTCCTAGAAAGAACGCTCTCATGTTCAGTCTCGTCAACAAAAGTATGAACTCAGTAGCTGAGAGGAATAAAAGCGGTAAACGCTCAGAATGGATAATGACGGATATATGTACAGGAATTACTTATCCCTCCAACAGCTTGATGGTGGGAGTTCGCTTAGCTGGCTAACTAACTGACTCCCTAATTACTGTGAAGAGCGGAAAATGGCGACAGAACCTAGACCCGACAGCAGATGGATGTATATCTCGATCGTGCTGATAGTGATCCTCATCGCCCAACTAGGCGTGTTTTCTTACGTAATGATAGATCTTCAGCGGACAATTTCAGAACTCCAAAGTGAACAAGGTGCAATCCCCTCAGAGCCTGCAAGCCCGTCGAATATAAGTCCGTCTTCAACTGGCTTGACCCCGGTTCAGATTTACGATCTATCAAAGGATTCAGTCGTGCTGATTACGGTAAAGTGGCAGACCACCGCGGGTTTGGAGCCCGTCTCGAGCGGCTCTGGATTCGTTTACGATAACGTGGGCCATATTGTCTCTAACAATCACGTGGTTGAGGATGCTGATGCTATAGATGTTACGTTCAGCGACGGAACGATAGTGCCAGCGGAACTCGTAGGGGCTGATCCGTACAGTGACCTGGCGGTTATTCGCGTGGACAGCAACTCGCCCGAGCTGCTTCATCCTCTTCCCTTAGGGAACTCATCCGAGCTTCTCGTAGGCGAAGAGGTTATGGCTATCGGGAATCCGTTCGGCTTGAGCAATTCGATGAGTCTCGGGATCGTAAGCCAACTAGGCCGGGAGCTTGACGCTCCTCGCAATTACAAAATTGTAGATGTTGTTCAAGTAGATGCAGCGATAAATCCGGGCAATTCCGGAGGGCCGCTGATGAATATGCGCGGTGAAGTGGTTGGTGTGAACACGGCCATAATTGAAGGTTCGGTTGGCGTTGGATTCGCTATTCCGTCCGATACCGTGAGCCGAGAAGCCCCAGAGCTAATTCAAACGGGTCAATACATACATCCCTGGCTTGGCATTTCCTCGGTGGATCTTGACCCTGATATAGCCGAGACCATCGGTCTGGACATTACGAAGGGCACCATAGTTGTCGGTGTCGTTCCAGACAGCCCCGCTGAGGCTGCGGGCGTTAAAGCGGCCAATCAAACAACCACTGTTGACGGAAGAACGCTTACGCACGGCGGCGACGTTATCGTCGGTATTGATAATGTAACGGTGCGAAAACTCATTGATATGGTGGTATATATCGAGCGGAACAAGAAACCAGGCGATACCGTAACGCTGGAAATCATCCGAAACGGCAAACTCATCGATCTCAAACTCGTCCTTGGCGAAAGACCGTCACTGTAGGCCCGTAACGAGCGGTTTTGACCTGAAACACTCATCAAATAAAAACCGCTAACGCTGCACTGCAACGCGAAACGGATGGAGAGGCGAGCTAGAAAGGGAGGTCGAGTCCGCCTATGCTTAAATAGCATACTACTAAGTTATATATGTAAGCAAATACTAATAATTAATAGGAGGTGATAAAATGGACACTGGAAAAATATTCTTAGGAGCGATATTCTTGCTTGTGGCAGTCTATATCATCGTCTTTGTGCCAAGTCCTGCAGCTAAGTTGTTCGGTGGCGGTGTTATGGTCATACTGGGATTATTAACGCTCATACCAGGGTTAAAAGAAAAACCGAAATCTAAAGAAACGTAAAACGACTTTACAAGAAGCTTATCAACTCCTTCTCCAAAAAAACTGCGTATACAGGAATTTTGCCCCTTTATTATAGTTCAGACGTTTATTCCGCTTGCTGCTCCTGTAATCACTAAAAATAGTGTTTTTGGTTAAACCTTTTCTATCTTATTTCTTTGATCAAACTTTCTTACACTTTCTTTTCAAAAAGAACCTGTACTAAGAAAAGTAGTTCTTTCAACATTATTCTTTTGATAAACCTTCTCTATCTTATTTCTTTGATCAAACGTTCTTTTTAAAAGAAAGTTTGAATGATCATCGGAATAGACGATACCGATTCGAGAGCAGGAATGTGCACCACGTATCTCTGTGCCGTCTTAGTTGAGGAGCTGAAGGCATACGGAGACATTTCAACGCCGCGACTAGTACGACTGAATCCGTGCATTCCGTTTAAAACGCGAGGCAACGGTGCGGTATCCTTTGAGGTTGTAGTAAATGCAGAAAAAGAGGAAACCGTGAAGGAGCTCGTCAAGTCTCGTGTACGTGAGCTTTCGGAGGTCCAGGATGAGGGGACAAACCCTGGCGTGGTCTTTATTGATAATGCCGCTTTATACGCGCTGCGTGACAGCGACGGTAAGAAGGAGCGCAAGCTGCTGAAGGACTTTTACGAAACGGCGGTGCGAGACGTCGTGAAGCTGGAGCACGCTTATGACATTATCGCGGAATTGCAGCTCGATTGTTTCGGCTTAAAGAATAAGAGAGGAATCATAGGCGCTTTGGCTGCGGCTGCGTTTTTAACGGTGCAAACGCGCGAACCGGCATATTACGATTTTACGTACGAACTGATCGCCTATCGTGAAAAGAACCGCTGGGGCACCTCGCGGATTATCGAGAAGGCGAGTGTGTGGAAAGCTGATGAAGCTACGTATCCTTTAACTTGGGATACGGTAGACCGCACGAATAGGAAAGTGGTTTGTGCGCCGCATTCACCATGCCCCGTCCTCTTCGGGATACGCGGGGATAGCGTAGACGCGCTCTACAACGCTCGCGAACTCATACGGGCAGAACCTGCGGAGCGCGAAATGCTGTTCGTAACGAACCAAGGCACGGATTCACATTTGATTACGGCGTGTGAAGAAGCAAACGGTGTGCTAGCCGACTATCACTCGTACATTTTAGACGGTGTGGTGGAGTCCAATCCCAGAACGATCGTGGGAGGGCATGTGGTCTTTGTGCTTGCGCTTACACTTTCGCATCCAAGAGAACAGAAGGCTCGTATCGATTGCATCGCGTACGAGCCGACGAAGAACTTCCGTGATATTATCCGGAAGTTGTGGATTGGCGACGAAGTCACGGTCTACGGGTCGTTCAAGGACCGGACAATCAATCTCGAGAAGATAGAGCTGCGGAAATTGAACGTAAAAGTAGAAGTGAATCCGCGATGCGCTCACTGTGGCAAGCGCATGGAATCCGCGGGGAAATCGCAGGGTTACCGGTGCAAGCGGTGTAAAACATATAGCACCGAGAAGGAAGTTCAAATAGTGGAACGGGAAATAGAAGAGGGCTTATATGAAGTTCCTCCTGTTGCACGGCGACATATCTCGAAACCGTTGATCCGTCTGCGTACGAAAGGTGAGATTGATACTACTCACCCAAGCAGATGAGCTTTTCACCTGTAAGCAAAAGCTCATAAAGTCACTACGCTCGGAATAAATTCTGAGGCATCTCAATCGTCTCATATTAGACCCCTCCTACACCGCCTTTTTAAGTTTCAATTCCAATTCTATTTTTTCCATTAAATTCCCCGCCCTAGCAGGAGCCTCTTCATACATTAAAGCAGCAATTCCCAACATTGTTGGCTCTTTTATCATGGAATAATCATCTAATATCTCATTAATTAAATATATCTGACGTATCCCTGCAATAATATCCATAAAAAATTCATCAGTAAGGAATTGAGTAAGTCTATCTGAGTTTTGTAAATTTTTCCAGTTATTGAAAGGAAGTTTTTGCAAATATCCCTTGGGCACCCCGAATTTTTTAAAACCTTTCAATATAGCATCAGTATGCTCATTAACATCCCTAAGATCTTGATATAATAGTTTAAGCACGGTGACACGTTCCTTTCTTCTTTTCTGCCGTTCTAAAAGATGATTTTTAGCTATATCTGCTACAAAACCGATCAATACTGCAAAAAATGCACCAAAAAAAGCTCCAATAACCTCAGGTATTTTCAATATTTCAAATAAGCCCATATAATTACCTCTTTTTTTCTTAAGTCACTATACCCTGTACTTAAGTACAGGGCCTGCCCTTAAGCACGAGCGCCTATGACATAAACTACTTTTTTATCACAGGATTATAAAAACTTTTCGATTTCCCACCATTACTTTCACGTCTAAGCGGAAGCGGCACCGCCAACCAATATCTTCTTTACCCGGACATGCGGCGCGTATTCCGAAACCGGAACATCCTGACCATCTTTACCGCAGAACCCTATCGTACCACGCTTTTTGTCGTTTCCCACGGCGTCTATGCTCTTCAATACGTCCAGGGTCCGTCCGGAGAGCGAAACATTCTTCAATCGTTTTGTAAGCGTACCGTTTTCTATAAGGAACGCCTCCTCCGCGCTGAACTGGAATTCGCCCTTTACCGTATCTACCTGCCCGCCGCGCATGCCCTTCGCGTAGATACCGAACTTTATGCCTGCACGCATCTCGTCAAACTGCCAGTCGCCCTCCTCGATTACCGTGTTGCTCATCCTCACTATCGGGAGATCGGAATAATCAGCGGCTCGCGCGTTCGCCGTCGGCTCTGCGTCCAGCCGGCCTGCAGTCTCCCTGCTATGCAGGTACGAGACCAGCACGCCGTCTTTTATTATCTCCGTTCGGCTCGACCTCATGCCCTCGTCGTCGTACCGGTAATAGCCATGAGACGCCTCGATGGTCGGATCGTCGGCAACGGTCAGCCCTTCGTACGCGATCTCCGCGTCCAATTTGCCTTTTAATATCGATTCGCCGTACAGCACGTGATCCGCTTCGGCAGCATGCCCTAGCGCCTCATGCATGAAGACGCCCGTGAGCCGGTGGTCCATAATCACTGGCAGCTCGCCTCCCGGCGGCAGTTCCGCATCGAGGAGCCGAACAGCTTTATCCGCAGCTTTTACGGCCAAGGTCGTCGGATCTTCGCCTTTTATGAATTCGAAACCCGCTACCGCGCCTATGCTCTCGCGGCCTTCCTGTAAAACGTTCCCCTTCTTCGCCACCACGCCGGCACGCATGAAAACGGCAGGCGTTTCCGTTACGATATAACTCCCATCGGAATTCGCATAGATTTGCTCCTCGTAACCGTCGAGGTAGACAACAGAAATGCTCTTGATGAGGTCCGAATATTCCTTCGCCGCGTCGTACGCATCCTTAACCATGCGCTTCTTCTCCTCGATGCTGACGTCCTCGGGATTGATCTTCGGCTTGAGCTTGAAATGGTCGTTTCGCGAGGCTGCATCGGCCACGGTTACGGATGCTGCATTTTTAGCCGATTCCGATAACGAGAGCGCTCTCCCGATCTTCAACGCGTCTTCAAACGTGGTCCGTATCGCAGATCGCGCGATATCGTTGGAGGAAGAGAATCCCCACGAATCCTTATACAAAACGCGCACACCCATGCCCTGATCGATGCCGTAACTCATCTCTCTGAGAACGTCATCTCTCAGATCTATCACCGTTGCGTAACCCCGTTCCAGCCGGATATCAGCGTATTTCGCGTGGTTCGAAAGCACAAAATCGATCGCTCTTTCAATCTCTTCTTCCATCGTAAAGGAATATAAAGAGGTAAATATTTATAACTTGTTACGTTACAGAGAAAGTAGAAAGAAAGAGGGTATCTAATCAACGGGACCGTAGCTCAGACTGGGAGAGCGCTCGGCTGAAGACCGAGTTGTCCCGCGTTCAAATCGCGGCGGTCCCACTGACGTTCGATCGGAAAAGCGACCCGTTTATCCAGACGCGAGTCGCAGAGGTAAGTATACGGACTTAGAAGTGAACGATCGGAAAAAGCCGCTTTGTGTAGAAATTTAAATAAGATACGACTTGTTATTTATTTAATCATTATTGAGGTCGGAACGGGGTAATGAAGAAAGAGCTAAAAGTCGTGCCAATCAAGAACGGAACGGTGATTGACCATATTGCAGCAGGGCAGGCGCTGAATGTGCTGAAGATACTGGGTATAGACGCGGGGACAGATGTAGCGCTGAGCGTGGCGATGAACGTACGAAGCAAGCATATGGGCCGTAAGGACATCGTAAAGGTGGAGAATCGAGAGCTAAAGCCAGAAGAAGTCGATAAAATCGCACTAATCGCGCCACAAGCAACGATAAATATCATACGCGATCTGGAGGTGGTAGAGAAGCATAAGGTTTACCTTCCAAGGTTCATAGAGGGTATTATACGCTGTGCGAACCCCAATTGCATATCAAACGTAGTGAGAGAGCAGGTTCTATCCAAGTTCGTCACGGTGAGCGAAGATCCACTGCGGTTCCGGTGCTTCTACTGTGAACGAATGATCGAGGATGTCTCTGGGTATCTGTGAACAAACCGTTCTTTAAAAGGACGCTTTACTAAAGAAAGAATAGACTAGACGAGAGAGGTGAGGGCCGGTAGATCAGATGGTAGATCACTCGCTTGGCATGCGAGAGGCCTCGGGTTCAAATCCCGACCGGTCCATCTACGTACGATGGCAGAAAGAGAACGAAGACCACATCCAACTCTGCGGGTAAAAGGGACGAAGAGCCGTTCTTTATGGGGCAAGAAGATCGTTTTAGGCGTTACGGGCTCCGTCGCGGCCGTGAGAGCGTTTGAACTCGCACGCGAATTGATACGGCATGGTGCGGACGTCTACAGCGTGATGAGCAGAGCGGCGACCGAGATAATACATCCGTATACGCTCCATTACGCCACGGGGCACGAAGCGATAACGAAATTAATGGGTGACATCGAGCATGTGGAGTTCCTCGGTATGGAGGGTTCGGCAGACCTCTTTCTCATCGCGCCGTGTACGGCAAATACGCTCAATAAAATCGCGACTGGCGTTTCTGACACACCCGTAACGATCTTTGCCACTACTGCGTTCGGCTCGGGCATTCCCATCATCATCGTACCCACAATGCACGAATCCATGTACAACAGTCCGGTACTCATAGAGAATCGTGAGAAGTTGCAACGGCTTGGTGTTACGGTCCTGGGGCCGAAGATACAAGAAGGACTCGCGAAGATCGTTTCCACCGATGAAATCGTGCTTACGACCGAGCATGTACTGTCGCCCAAGAAGCTTGCGGGAAAGCGCGTTCTCGTCACGGGCGGGCCCACTGCCGAGCCGATAGATCCCATACGGATTTTAACCAACCGAAGCTCAGGTCTAACGGGAATCGAACTGGCGAAGGAGGCGTATAAGCAGGGTGCGGAGGTCACGCTCGTGCACAGCAAAACGCTGAACATGATGGGCATAAATGAGTTGCAGGTGGAGACCGCGGATGAAATGATCGATACCAGCATGAACGAGCTTCGAAAGGGCTATGACGTGCTGATTTCATCTGCTGCGATCGCGGACTTCACGGTTGACCCTGCAGACGTGAAAATATCCTCCGGGGGCGATTTACTTCTGCATTTCACGCCCACGCGGAAATTGATAGAAGAGGCACGGAACGAATTACCAGAGCTCGTTATCGTGGGCTTCAAAGCGGAAACGAACGTTTCCAATGAGGAACTGATAAGACGGGCGCGGGCGAATATGGAGCAGAACAACCTTGAGCTGGTCGTTGCCAACGACATTGGGAAAGGGGGAATCGGCACAGCAGAGAACGACGTTTACCTATTGCGAAACGGTACAGAAGAGATAAAGCACGTAAACGGTAAGAAGCGGATCATTGCCGAGGAGATCGTGAACGAATTGGCGGACTTGTTTTAGTCTGTGTGTGCTGTTATCAGTGTACCTGCCGAGCCATCGGAAGACATGCATCAACGATAAAACGTATTACCGGATAGTCAAATGTCCATTTTTTATTTTCCACTTTGTTCCGATAGCTTCGCTTCTTAGGTTCGGCGGGTTTGGATAGAAGAAGTTAATTTGAATTAACTGCTTGTTGACTGGTGGTTTAGTTATCTACTTGATCAATCTGCGCATCAAAGATCCTTATTTGCCGTTCGTACAGCTATTTATCGCTCATTATATTGCTTTTTAAACGTTTCAAGAGCAGATTTTAGGTTGGGATGGTCCACTATACAACCTTCCTCATACTTCATCAACAATTTCCTACCAATCTCATTTTCTATCTCCTTTAGTCTTTGAATCACTCGATCACACTGTTCAGGCAAGTATTCCATCACAAATGCACCTAAACACCATACTCCGTTCACGGCAATGCTTTCTTCGCGTTCATTTTCTACTCTATTATCTTTTATCATATGTAACGCTGTAAAAATAT
Source organism: Desulfobacteria bacterium (assembly GCA_035528755.1). Taxonomy (GTDB): domain Archaea; phylum Halobacteriota; class Syntropharchaeia; order Alkanophagales; family Methanospirareceae; genus JACGMN01. Next base: position 11,866 of record DATKXZ010000062.1, read on the forward strand.
CTTTAACTCCTTCTACAGCGCGAATTGTTATATCCCATTTTTTCAATCCCTTCTCCGCGGCTTTAGTCCCAATATCTATTAGCTCATTAACAGCTAATTCAGATGGCTCTAACAACGCAATCGAGAATCGATTTTTGGCTGCGTCAACTCCAATATCTGATAATCCCTGAGCTGCGAAAAATGACGCCTCTTCCAATTTCCTCCCAACGCATTCAAGTCCAATAACACTTAATTCCATTATAACCTTATAAGTTTCCTCTTGGAATCCATTCTCTATAGCACATCTTTCGCCGATTTCTGATAAGAGGCGTATTATACTCACTACCGTATTTTCAGGAGCTTCCGTAACCGCTCTTTCACCAATCTCCGTTAGCTCTCCGAGAGCAACACTTTCTTTGTTTTCCGACCTGATTGCTGCCATACTCTCTTTAAATAGTGCAAAAACACCAACCTCATACTTCAACACCCAATTAATGCCTTTTAAAAATGGCATTAGTGAAAAGACGCAGAAAATTGCAACTACAATTGATAAATTTACACCAAGCCTACAAAGACCAAACTTAAGAACTAAAAGTGGTGCAACAACCCCAATTCCAAAAATAATCATTAAAATGATGGTTCCTCGTCTAAATATAAACTTATCCATCGCAGTATATCTTCTCGTCATCTGAGCTACTACCAACGTAATCGTAAACACCAAAGCAAGTATAGCAGCCAAGCCTTGAGAGATTGCACTTAATATGTATCTTGCATTATCTTGATCCGTGCTTGGATGGAGATAATATAAGAACAATCCGAACGCGATGGTTCCAAATACACAATACAGCCACCAATTATATCTTTTCCATTTATATCTCATTTCACTCTTCTTCCACAATTCCAATCTCCTCACCGCTTCATCTCCTTCTTACCCCCAGACAAATGGCAGGTTCACAGCCTCTGTAATGTTTTACGCTGAGAGGGTTATGGTTCAACACCTTCATTAATTAACTTGTGACAGCGTGGACAAATCATTATAACATTTTCTTTCTTATTCGTACAATGATGTTCCTCTAATTCCACGCCTTCTTCTCTGCATAAGATACAAATACCTCTTTTTGTCATCTCTTAACCCCTAATAGCTTTAGTATCGTAGCCACAGCCTATATAAACTTTCCCTTCAGGCGGGTTTTTGCCTTGAAGCTTATGGAGCGTAGTTAAAATAACCTCACGTTCAAAAACCTGCCGACCATGCCGTAGAGGGAGAGAGATGAGACACCCTAAATTTCAATCAATCAAAATAAAGCAAGACTATGCAAAATCGTACAAAATCGCAGGATTTTACGCGATCAGTAAAAATCTAAAAAACGTATTCTTGTACTCCTCGCTCGCCACTCAACACTACACTGTACGAGGCTGGGGTGGGGTGGGCTGAACTGAGCCGCGCCGCGCCGAGTCAAGTCGAGTCACGGCAAAACTATAAGTTGCAGCAGTATCTACTTGAAGAGGTGAAGTGGCTCGACAGATTCTTTAGCAAGGAGGGAATACCGGCCACAGTCGCCTTTGATGAGCTCGATACGTGGCTGGAGCAGGTATCGGATTCGCTCTTCCGCGGTCTGAGCACCAATGCCGACCGATTATATAACGAGATAGGGGAGATAATCGAGACGCTTAAGCAGGATACCGCCGCGCTTCAGACCGCCGAATCAACGGAGGAGGTGCCGGATCGTATCGCGAAGATCGGAGCGCTCAGCCGCGACAAGATGATAAAGCATCTCTTTGCGGTGACTGAAAAGATCGAGATTCCGTCCAAAACCGATTATCAAACCGTTTCGTCCTTTTATAAAGGCACGACGGCTGCCCTCGAATTCCCGTTTGGCAAATCGGAGACGAACATCTACTGTGTGCGGTCTCTCTTTCCCGATGAGATTAAGACCGCTATCGCGGATCTCAAGCGATTGCGAACCAGTCTTGACCAACTGATCGCACCGTTAAAAGGTAAAGAGAGTCAGATTCGTCAGTTAGAGCACGTGCCGGCGTTGGTACAGGCTATTAACGACGTGAGGTCTGGGATAGCGGAGGAAAAGGAGCACGTGAATGATCAAGAAGAGGCGTGCTCGGCACTCGAACGAAACATCGAAACGGAAAGCAGCCGGTTGGAGCGTATAGAAGATTCAGAAGATTGGAAAAAGTTCAAAGCGCTCGAAGGCGAGGTATCATCAGTAAAAGAGGAATTAAACACGCTCGAAGCGAACGTGCTCAGATTGTTCGCGCCGCTTACCAAACCACTCAAGCTCCTGAAGAAGCAGGATGAAACGGGGCGGCACACCCTTACGCCGGAGGAGCGAACTGCGATCGGGTCAATTCTGTCATCGCCCCTGCGAGCTCTCGGTGGGGATATCAACGGCCGTCTTCGCGCTATACAGAAGGTTATAGAAGGCGATCCAGCCGTTCTCAAGGATCGGAAACGCGAGACGGCACTGAACTGGATAGAGCAGCTGCTACAAGCCGACCTGGCTTCGATCACGGGAAAACGTGAGCGGTTACAATTACAAATTACAGAGACCACGAGCACGCTTTCTGATTTGGCGATACTCCAGGAGAAAGAAGAGCTCGAGCACTCCCTTGAGGCCGCTCAGGGGCAGCGCGCGCACTTACGAGAGGAAATAGCCCGATCAAAGAAGCATATCGTTTCGCTGGACGAGGAACTGCGGGAGCAGAAGCAGCGTTTGGTAAAGGCTCTGGAAGAACTCGCCGGTAACGAGATAGAGGTTACGTTTGAGTTCTGAACGACGCGTTGAACGATTTCTGTAGCTGTTCTCGACTCTTTAATAAACAATTCATCCTGAAACGCGAGATGCTGGGACTTAATGCAACTTTTATTGTTGGTCGAATCAGTATATCGCTTACCGTTCACTTCCAGCAAAAAGGAAAAAGAGTGAAAGAGGTTGTTATCGCCTCTTTATTTTGGTTATGGCTATTGCAACGATTACGGAAAGCATGTTGATTAATACAAAGGATTATATTGTTAAAGAAAAATATACGGAAACATGAAAAGCGACTGTGAAAAGGAAGGTCGAGAGGGCGTATCGCCGGTCATTGGTGTGATCATGATGATTGCCATCGTGGTGATCATCGCCGCGGTCGTGGCAGCATTCGCATACGGGATCATCGGAGGGGTATATAAATCCGAACCCTCTTTTTATATCAAAATTGAACAAACCGCTAATAAAGATTGCCTTGGAATAATGGCATTTAATGCTTCTGATTTTCAACCTTTACCAAATGTGATTGTGGCAGTTGTTGAACATGGGGTAGAAAGGGTGATTTCAGGTCCTCAAATGACTAATAAAACTGGTTTTTGTATTATTGAAATCCCAGAAGGTTACAGCGAATGTTTTGACATAGTTGCCGTACATGAAAACGAAACAAGAACTACAACCGTTGATAAAAGAGCTAGGTTAGTAAAAATAGGCGATAAATTAGGACCTCTAGGAATTCAACTATTGAGTATTGGTTTTGGGGCATTATTAGGTTGGATTGGAAGACTCAGTTTCGAAAGATTAAAAAGTAAGGAGAAATCTTAAACCACAAATAAGACCAATAAAACTTTTAAAAAAGGAGGCCAGCATATCCACACCCATAAAGCATGAATTTGTAATTATAGGTACAGCAGCCTCACAACGCCGCCAACATCATGCAGAAGACGATAACGGTAATATCAAAGAGCAGCACGAACGTCTTCTGAACGGGTGCTTGGTACCGGTGCGCTTTCTTCATCTCTTTTCGGTACAGAGCGGTTGTTACGATAACGACCGAGATGTACACCAAAAAACACCAGAAATAAATGCTCAAAAGTGCGTTTTGGAGTTCCAGATTCGCAATAAAGAGCGCCACCGATAAACCCGTGAAAGCGGAGAATAGCGATAAGAAATGCAGTTTCCTTGACTTCTCGTACGGGAACAGGATCATCAGTATAAACGAAACACACCCGACGATCCCTGCTACTTGGATTACTGCTACGTTTAACGTCAAATACGAGCCGATATTGAACCACAGGGGCAACATCAACACGGCAAAGGAGACCAGTCCCGCTTTGTAAAGTAGCGTTGAGGTACGATTCTCTGGAATCGCATAGCCCAGATCGCAGTAGTAATGCCACAAGTAATCATACTTCTTATAGTACGTCAGCATCGCGAGATGACTCAGTAGAAAAAATACGACCGCGCCCGAAATCCCCAAAGTTAGTTCGCTCATTCGTCTTCCTTCGTTATTACTGTATTTTTTCTCCTTGTTATTCTTTTTCTCTATTCCTTATAATAAAAGATTTGTGGTTTTAAACGTGGCTGGCCGCTTCGTGCGGTTGTTGGTGAGACGCCTATTTCAGTACGTCCAAGAGCGCTACTCGCTCTAATACCAGCTGTTGCAACTTCTGCTCGCCAACCGCGTTCAGTTCATCGTCCGTTATCGCGAAAAACCGCTTCAAGTTCGCTTTCTTCTGGTCATCCCGGGGGTCTACTTCTAATTCCTGCAACGGCACTTCCGCTATCCCTGTCTTTCGCGTTACGGCCTCTGCAACCGCGTCTAAATCCTTATCGCCCGCTACGTCGATGATGACAACGGCAACCTTATTTTCGCCCTCGGTCACGCCCATCGCTAAAGCTCGCTCTATCTGCCGCTTGCCCGTGGCGTATACAAGTATCTCCAGCCCCAAATCGCTCGTTATGCCCTGCTTATGCTCCAAAGCCCGTATCGCTTTCTGCACTGCCGAATTGATATGTTCCACGCCCGCAATCAGCGTGGCGTCTAGGGCCTGGATCGTCACGGCGTAGTCCTGCGCGATCCCGTTCAATACGGCGAGGAAATCGCTTACCGCCGCTATGCTCACGTTACCTGCAAGTATCGTGCAATTCGATCTGGGACTGTTCATCAGCGCTCGTTGTGATACGTTAGTTAGCTAGATATAGCCGCGCTCCACCAGCACTTCCGCGTTCAGTATGGACGCACCAGCCGCGCCTCGTACCGTATTGTGGCCCTGTACGATGTATTTGATCTCGTTATCCACGTTCCCCGCTCGTATCCGGCCTACCGATACGCTCATGCCGTTTCCCGCATCGCGATCCAACCTTGGCTGCGGTCGATCCGGCTCCTCACGTACGATTATCGGCTTCTCAGGAGCGAACGGCGTTTTTATATCGCTGGTGAAGTTCTTGAACGTATCCGTTACCTCATCGGCACTCACACGCTCCTCGAAGTCCACCCACAGCGCTTCTGTATGGCCGTCCATCACCGGCACACGATGGCAGGACGCGCAGATCGTGAACGGTGCGTCTTTTATCTCACCATTATCAAGCGTACCGAGGATCTTCAGGGGCTCGCTCTCCATCTTGCCCTCTTCATTCCCTATATACGGTATCACGTTATCCAATATCGCCATCGACGATAAACCGGCATATCCGGCACCCGATATCGCCTGCATCGTTGCGACACGCACCGAGGTTATGCCAAAACGCATCAACGGCTTCAGACTCAGGGTCATCACGATCGTCGAGCAGTTCGGATTGGTGATGATAAAGCCATCCCAGCCCCGCTTCGACTTCTGCGTCTCGATTAATGCCAGATGATCCGCGTTTATCTCCGGAATAACCAGCGGCACATCGTCATCCATCCGGTGCACGGCGACGTTCGTGGCAACTGCAAATCCCTGCTGCGCACAGCGCTTCTCCACCACACTAGCGATCTCGCCGGGCAATGCGGAGAACATGATCGCGATGTCCTCGTTTCCGGACGCGCCAACGTCGTTCATCGCTTGTACCTCCATATCCGCCGCTTCCTCTGGCATATCAGAGGGGAGAAACCATTTCGCGACCTCCCGGTACTGCTTACCCGCGCTTCGCTCAGAGGCAAAGAGCGCTCCAAGTTCAAACCACGGATGCCCGTCCAGGAGCTGTATGAACCGCTGCCCCACGCTTCCGGTTGCACCCAATATCCCCACTTTTCGTTTTCTCATAGGCCCCATCCATAATTCCTTCGCGTGAAAAAGATTTAAATGTTTCAGCGATGAGTAATAGTAAGGATGAACATAACTATGAGGGGTGATAGACAGTAATGGCACGATTTCCAGAAGCCGAGGCACGGCTCTTCCACGTGAAGATCTGCATGGATTGTAATGCACGGAACGCGATGAGAGCGAAGCGGTGCAGGAAATGCAACTCGGATAACTTGCGGCTGAAATCCACGCATCGGGGCAAATAAACAAATAAACGCTTGTTTTACGTGGCTTTGCTTGCACTTTAGCTGTATTATTTTAATCTATGAGAAAGGGTAAGGTAATCGCGGTAGCGGGAAAGGGCGGAACGGGAAAGACAGCTATCGCCGCGCTCTTGATTCGGGAGCTATTGAACGCGCACGCGGACGACGAAGACGTTTGCATACTGGCTGTGGACGCGGACGCTGATTCTAACCTGCCCGACGCGCTCGGCGTATCGTACGATAAGTCCCTGGGTGACATACGGGAAGGCCTGCTGGAGGAGAAGCAGCGGGACTTTACCTTAGACCTGCGCTCGAACTTCGAGGGTAAAATCGCGGAGATCCTCGTGGAAGAGGCGCGCTATGACTTGCTGGTTATGGGCCGCCCTGAGGGCCCGGGTTGCTATTGCGCCGTAAATCACCTTATACGGATGGTTATCGACACCCTGACGAAGAACTACGATTACACGGTAATGGACTGCGAGGCGGGTTTGGAGCATCTCAGCCGGCGAACGACACGGGACGTCGACGTCATGCTCGTGGTGGTGGATAGGACGTTGAAGAGCCTGAAAACCGCGGTACGGCTGAAGCAGATCGCAGAGGAGATAGACGTGGACGTGAAGGATCTGATAATCGTAGCGAATAAGATACCCGAGGACGCGGACGGGCTTATAAGAGCAGAGGCGAAGAACCAAGGCCTGGCGATCGAGGAGGTTATTCCCTTCGACCCGTTAATCACCGAATACGACGCTAAAGGAACCCCGATTGCAGATTTGCCTGAGGACTCACCAGCAGTCACCGCAGTGAGGCGACTCGTGGCGAAGCTATTGTTGTGATTCGTCTCGTGAGAGGATAGGTCAAAACAGGATAAAAATGAAGATATTCATCAGTGGCACGGTACAAGGCGTTGGTTTTCGCCCGACGGTGTATAGAGTGGCGAAATCGCTGGGCTTAAAGGGCTATGTGCTTAACAAAGGCTCGAACGTCGAGATAGGCATTGCTGCAGGAGCCGACGCACCGGATGAATTCCTGGATGCGTTACAGAGAAAGTTGCCGCCTCTTGCCGCGATTGACACTATCGAGGTGGTTGGCGACTCTATAGAGGGCTATGACGATTTTAGGATAATAACCAGTTCCGAGGGTAAGAAGACTTCGGTCACGCCGGTGGATACGGCGATCTGCGAGGACTGCGTGCGAGAACTATTTGAGACGGACAATCGCCGGTATCTCTATCCGTTTATCAATTGCACCTCGTGCGGCGCACGGTTCTCGGTCATTGAGAACGTCCCGTACGACCGGGTCAGCACGTCGATGCACGATTTCGAGATGTGCGAGGCGTGCCGCGAGGAATACACGAACCCCATGGACCGTCGATTCCACGCACAAACGACTTCATGCCCTCGCTGCGGCCCGAAATACACGCTTTACGATCGAGAAGGGACTGTAATAGACGACAAGGATCCGATAGCGACCTTTGCGCGGTTGGTGAATGAAGGCGCGCTGGGCATAGCAAAGAGCTGGGGTGGCATGCACCTTATCGGCACGTTTGACCAGGCTGCGAGGGTGCGGGAGCTCTACGGCAGACCCGCGAAGCCCTTTGCCGTAATGTTCCGTGATCTGGACGCGATAGCGCAGTATGCGGAAATAACAGAAGCCGAAAAAGCGTTGCTGACCTCCACACAGCGACCGATTGTACTATTAAACAAAAAATCGGACGAGTTGTCGGCTATCTCGCCTGTATTGGATACCGTTGGCGTTTATATACCGTATTCCGGGCTTCATTACGTCTTGTTCCTTTATCTGCACGCGGACGGCGTTATAATGACCTCTGCAAATCGTTCGGGCGAGCCGATGACCGTCCTGAACGAGGACGCACTTAAGCTAAAAGCCGAGTACTTCCTCTTGCACAACCGGCGGATAGTGAACCGGTTGGACGATTCGGTCGTTCGGTGCTACGACGGAGGCAAGAATTTCTTCTTACGTAAATCGCGGGGGTTCACACCCACAACCGTGAAAATCCCGTATACCGAGCGAATTCTGTCCGTGGGCGCAATGGAGAACGTCTCGTCCAGCATTTCGAAAGAGGGGCGTATTTATACCAGCCAGTACATCGGCAGTACGTTCCATTATCCCACGGTGCAATTCCTGGCGGCGGGAACGGAGCATATGCTGAAGCTTCTGGGGCTATCGGCGGCGGATGTCGATGCAATCGGCGTTGACCTGCATCCGCGATACCCGACGCGGAGGTACGGCAAGAGCCTGGCGGAAGAACATCAAATAGACCTGGTGGAGGTGCAGCATCACTGGGCGCACGCAGCTTCTTTGATGCTCGATACTGGTGTGGACGAGGTCGTTGCGTTGGCCGTAGATGGCACGGGCTATGGCACGGATAGGAAGGCCTGGGGCGGCGAAATCCTCTGCTCGCGTTACGACTCCTTTGACCGCGTGGGCTCATTGGAGGAAATACCGCTCATTGGCGGCGAAATGGCGATAAAAGACATCAGAAGGTTGGCGTTCGCGTTTCTTGCGCTCTCGGGCCAAGATGCCGATGCAGCGCGGTTCGCAACTGAAAAGGAAGCGGCAATAATGGCAAAGCTCATGAAGCAAGCGCCGAAGACCACCAGCTTCGGCAGGGTGCTGGATGCGTTGTCGTGCTATCTGGGCATCTGCCAGAGGATGACGTACGACGGCGAGCCGGCGATGAAGCTCGAACGCTATCTGGCGCAGGGCGAGCCAGCATATGAATTTGAAACGGCTGTCGAACGGCATAACGATCGTAAAGTCGTTCGGACACTGCCGCTGTTCGAGCAGCTGGCAGGCTACCGGATACAGACGGAACGGGAGAAAGCGGACGTCGCATATTCCTTTGTTTTCGCGTTGATGAAAAAAATGGTGGAAATTGCCGCGGAGGCGTGCGATAAAACGGGCATTTCTGCGATTGGAATAACCGGCGGAGTCTCTTACGACGTGCCGATAGTCAGGATGGCTGAGACGCGGGTAAAAGAGAAGGGTTTAACGTTTTTAACGCATGATAAGATACCGAATGGTGACGGCGGCATCTCGATAGGGCAGAATGCCATCGTTGGTCATTTAAGGAACGGGGATAAAGGAAAGGATACGTAACATGTGTTTGGGGATACCGGCGAAAGTGGTGGAGATCCGCAGCAGCGGGGAAGAAGGCGTGCGCAGAAAGGCAAAGGCAGATTTCGGTGGTGTCGCGCGCGAAATTGATATCTCCCTCGTCGATGTCAACATCGGCGATTACGTCATTGTTCATGCGGGCTTTGCCATCGAGACGATCGATGAGGTAGAGGCGCTCGAGGCGATCAAATTGTGGTCGGAACTGATCGAGAAGTACGAGGATTTGGGTTAGCTCTGGGATAATGGTGTAACCAAGAAAGGAGAGGGCCGTGGCAATGTTCAGATACCAAAACGAGAAGTTAGCGCAGGAGATCGTGGCGAAGTTGAAGGCTCTGAACCTCACGTTACGCTTGATGCACGTCTGCGGCACGCATCAGGATACTTTGATGCGGTACGGCTTGAATTCGATGTTACGGGAGGTCGGAGTAGATGTCCGGGCTGGCCCCGGCTGTCCGGTTTGCGTAACGACGGCGAAGGAGATAGAAGAGGCCATTGCGTTAGCGCAGAGCGGCAAAGTGGTTGCCACGTTTGGCGATATGTTCAGAGTGCCGGGCGAAACGCAGTCGTTAGCGGAAGTGAAAGCCGAGGGTTACGACGTGCGAATGGTCTACAGCATCACTGACTGCATCGCTTTAGCGGAAAAGACGGATAAGGACGTCATCTTCTTCTCCATCGGGTTCGAAACAACCGCACCGACGCCCGCATCGGTCATTCTGAGTAAGCCACCGGAGAATTTCTCCATCCTCTCGACGCACCGGCTCATCCCGCCCGCGATGGCAGCACTGCTCAATATGGGCGAGTTAAAGATAGACGGGTTCATCGATCCCGGTCACGTTTCCGCGATCATCGGCGCCGGGCCGTACGAATTCCTATCGAGGGATTATAAGATTCCTCAGGTGATTGCGGGCTTCGAGCCGCTGGATCTGCTCGTTGCCGTTTATATGCTTGCCATGCAGATACGCAGGGGCGAGGCGAAGGTTGAGAACGAATACACCCGCGTGGTCAAGCTTGAGGGTAACGAGAAGGCGAAGAAAATAATGGAAACGGTCTTTGAACCCTGTGACGTTGGCTGGCGTGGTTTTCCCGTTATACCTGGCAGCGGCCTCACGTTAAAAGACGAGTTCGCAGCGTACGACGCGCGAAAACGGTACGAAGACGATTTGAGCGCGTTGCCCGGCGATTATAAAGAGCCGGAAGGCTGTCGCTGTGGCGAAATCCTGCGCGGGATAGTGGATCCAGACGAATGCCCGCTCTTCGGTACGGGTTGCACGCCGCAGCATCCTATAGGGCCCTGCATGGTCTCACGCGAAGGGTGCTGCAATATTATGCTCCGATACGGGACGATATAGGTTTAAGTGTAAAGTAAAAATCACGAATCATCGTCATTCGGTCATCTAAACTTTTTATCTCACAGCACTAGAATGCCGCCATCAGGTAGAATCTTCACTCGCTTCAAAAACTCCTTGTGGTATTCTACTTATTTCTTCATCTCCACGCCTGCCTGTGAGGGGACCTCTATGAGCGTCCAGTCCAGTACGGAAGTTTATTTCACCCGGGAAAAGTAACAGAAAAATTTTTATCCCTCTAAACTACTGATAAATAAGGTGAGGGTGGTGGAAGTGATAAGGGTAAAATGGCAAAGGAGAAAAGCAAGCCGCGACTGAATAAAGTGAGATCGGCGTGCGAACGGGTAAATGAAGCGTTCTCTAAAATATCTAACTTCGAGGGGACTGTCCATGATGGATTCAAAAAAATATATAAAAATAGGCCTGTTCTCACGCTCATTCTCGCAATACTCTTTTTTGTCGGCGTTGCTTTCTTTCACGGTTATGTCCATGTCTTGGTAGCAGACTGGCTCCATGGAGATCCCGGGCAACAAGAGGAACTAGGAGCGGATATAATAGAACCGACAAAAACCCTCTACAGCGTGACAACCGGGGAAACTGCGTATATACAGATCTGGGAACCGTGCACGAGTCGTAGAGCCCCGGATAAGGGGTGGTTAATCGTCGAAAACCCCTTTTACAAGCTCAGCATCAATCTTGACCACAGTTATTACCTGATCTTTGACAAGGTGCGAGACAAGGATATTTTAGTCTATGACGATTCGGTCACGAGTGAGATCGACATGCTCACCGGCTGTGACCTTGGTTTTGGCGATCATAATGGAGATAACCCTCTTCATTATGCAACCACAGCGCTGTAGAGTCCCGAAATTATTTCGTCAAGAAGTTTCACCAAAATCCATGGTGAAGCTCACGGACAAAAAGATCAAATGGGCGGTTAAACAGGTAATCAATCGAGGTGAAAGCACTGCGATGGTTGCCGCGATCTACGGCGTC
>DATKXZ010000063.1:0-38777 GCA_035528755.1 Desulfobacteria bacterium
ACCTGTTTGATTTCCGCGGCTATAAGCTTTGCGATGCGATCGAAGATGCGCGTGGAATAACGCTGTTTTTGCACTGTACGCGTAAGACCGGTGACTGTCCTGGTTGTGGCAAGCGATGCTCCTCCATTGAAGACACGTATATATACTCACTCGCACGATTAGAGATCTCAATCTGGGATTGAAGAAGTGCTTTATCGTCTTCGATGAGCTGAGCGGAAGATACGGTGCAGGTGCGGTTATCGCGGTGTCGAGAACCTGGACTTTGTTGACAAATACAGTCTCCAGACCATACGGTTCGAGGAGTACGTCAGCACACTGTCTGTGTCAGAAGATGAATCTCACGTCACGGATGCTGCTGATGTGGCTGGCAGAGATCGATTGGAAGACCGCAAAGCGCATCGACAAGAAGTACTTACTTAAACCGGCTCGTCACGGGCCTTGACGCTGTACCGTCTACCCAACGAAACTCGGTGTGGACGAGATCGCCTCCCGTACCGGAAAGGATAGGACATAACTATCTGACGGTGGTGCGCGACCTAGATGGAGTTAGGCAAAGTTATCTGGGTCGGCCAGACGCGAAGAAAGGAGGCGTTCGATGCGTTCTTCACAGAACTTGGAGCACCAAAGAGTTCTTTGATACAGGCCTTTGTGATGGACACGTGGGACCCATACATCGCTTCGGTACACGAAAACACGAACGCTGTGATCGTTTTTGACTTGTTTCACGTTGCGCGGAAGATCACCGAGGCTGTGCTGTGGACAAGGTGCGCCGGCAGAGTTCGCCAATGCGGACGTGGAAACGCGCAAGAAGTACAAGAAGATACGTTTTCTGATTCTGAAGCGCGGGAAGAAGTTGGATGCAATGAGGAAAAGCGTGAGACGTTAAATGCGCTCATGGTTGATAACGAGAGACTGTACTGTATCAGGCGTATCTGCTGAAAGAGCAGGCATTGGACATCTTCGATGAACGAGATGAAGCGACTGCGCTGAATCGGCTGGGTAAATGGTTCGAAAACGTCAAAGAGGCCGGGATATCGCAATTTGACGCGGTCGTCAAGACCATCAAGTCGTACCTTTATGGAATCGTGAACTACTTCAAATATCAGCTGACCAATGCCGCGAGCGAGGCATTCAACACCAAGATAAACGTTAGTTATCAAGCGCAGAGCGTACGGCTTCCACGATTTGGATTGTTTCAAGCTGAAGATCCTTCAAGCCTGTGGGAGGTTATCCTAAAATGGGAGAAGTGCCCTTTTTCTTTCGTTTTTGAATTGTTAGACGGCTTCTTTTAACCCTTAACAAATCGCTCGATAAATAATAGAGCACTTTTTATGTAGAAGGAGATATAAATGATAGAAAGAATGCACTCGCAGGATGAATCAAAAGGGACAGGAAAAGATAACAAGAAGGGTATGAGGGTACCACCCTTAAGCTTAGAAATAATAACCATACTGCTCGTTTTTTTAGGTGTCGTCTCCCTCATTTCACTTCTACAGGCACCGCAGAGGCTAAACGCACAGGGGATTTTAAACATCGTTGCGCTTGCTGTTTTCCCCATAGCATACGGAATATGGACGGAAAAGAAATGGGCTTTTTACGCTACGTTACTTCTGGTTGAACCACTCATAGTTATCTATCCCCTCATCGCCGCTTTTAGCCCCCACTTCGGTATCGAGTACAATTGGATATCGTTGGTGTCTTTTGTCATAGTAGGCTTGAGCGTGGCGCCTATCCTCATATCAAACGAGAACTTTTATGATGGTGAAATTCTCAAAGCGAGAACAAAACTACAAACGGTCATCGAAAAGCTCCCGATTTTTAACGCGCTTTTCATTGTCTTTGGTGTCGCCCTTATCATACGAACAGTTTTGCCTTACGATACCGTTTTCAAAGACACCGTGCGATTTGCATCGGATGACGCGGTATTTCATATGCGGTTGGTTGAGAATGCGTTATTCGGGAATCACTTCCCTTCGCGACCTTTTTTTGACGCCTATACCTACTTCCCTCACGGGACCACGCTTCATTTCGCACCACTATTCGACCAAATCATTATCTTTGCCACCTGGATTATCAGTCTTGGTGCACCAACAAGAGCAGTAATGGAAGCAGTAGGCGCATATTATCCCGCAATTCTCGGTGCATTGGTCGTTTTCCCGGTTTATATCATCGGGAGGGAGCTCTACAATAAATATGCAGGGTTGATAGCCGCAGTGTTGGTTGCAACGCTTCCTGGACAGTTCCTCTCTCGCTCTGTAATCGGATTTACTGACCATCACGTTGGCGAAGCGTTATTGAGCACCATAGCTGTGATGTTTCTCATATTGGCGCTGAAGCGCGCGAAAGAGGAGTTGTCTGAGGGTAACATCCTGGACCGGCTTGCACAATCTCCCCGCGAATGGATGAAGAGCAAGAACTTCCCCTTCCTCTGCTACGTTGGTATAATAATGTTACTTTTTCAGGTAATGCCATGGGCGTGGTGGGTGTTTATCTCTTTTATCCTGTTCCTTCTCGCACCTCTTATCTTTACCTTCTGGAAAAAACCAGATTCTTACCTCTTTTACGCGTGCTTAGCGGGTATGGCACTGGGATTTTATCTACTCACATGGTTTGCCGGTTTGTTTTTCATTTTCATCATGTTTGCTTACGGAGTGATTCACTATACCATAAACGGACTGCGTGGCGAGCCAACGGAATATATCTGCATTACGCTCGTTCCGATATTTCTCATTTCGCTGTTAATGCTCCTTCCTTTCCTCGGGTATCCATTCCCTTATGGTATCAACCATGTAGGCTCGTTAAGTATAGGAATAATTACTTTTTCCATCCCCCTTCTTTATCGGTATCTTATCACTAAATTCGAGCACAGGCATGACGCCGTGAGTGAAAAGGGCGTGAAAGCGGAAGCGCATACGTTACCACAGAAGATAGGAAACGAGTATATTTGCCCCATATGCGATAAGAAATCAAAAGGCGTTGGCATCGTAGAACATATAAAAACAAAGCATAGCGGTGATAGTGAGACAAAAGTCAACCGCGTGAAGATAAAACATTTTTTTGCTGAACATCCTGAGCTGAGTGCAGTAAAGAAATCAGGAATTAAATCTTCTATGCGTAGTTATTCGCCGTCAGAAAGAATCGCTCGATACGATTTCCTCTTGCCCCTTTTTACCACAATCCTGTTTTTGGGGTTGTCTGTTGTTTTTTTCCCTTCGATAATCGGCAGTTTCAGTACATTCACGCCGGGTGGGACCGCATTGACGATAGCGGAAGTTCACCCGATGGACCTCGGAACGGCGTGGATATGGTTTACAACCCCCTTCTTCATCTCGCTTTTCGCAATGGCAATCCTTGCAATGCATATAGCGATGAGAAACAGACCACCGGAAGAGCTTCTGCTGTTGGTCTGGAGTATAATAATGTTTGTTGCAGTGGGAGGTTTAGGAGCTCTCGGAATTGAAGGCATAGGGCAGAACAGGTTCGCTTATTACTATGCTGTAAACGCTGCAATACTCACAGGAGTGTCTGCTGCCTTTGCTTTCGAGTTTTTAACCGGCATTTGGGATAGAGACAAGAACAAAGAAGAATCCACAATGCGCAATCCGTCGTCTGGTAAGAAGGGCGGGAAAGAGAAAAAGGGTGAACAAACTTTTGATTTACAGTTCATCCTCTTTGCTCTTGCTATAATGATCATCTTCGTCATAGGCCTAATCAAGGTGGGTATCAAATCCCTTATCCCGCTGGCAGTTATCGTCGCGATTTTCTTTGTCTGGATGCATACTGCAAAAACAAAGCGAGCAAATATAGAAAGCCTCCTCAGAAAAACGCTTGCTATCCTGCTCATTATGGTTATCGTATTCTATCCGTTCCCCTTGAATGCCGTTGCAGACCCATTTCCTTCCGCCTCTAATCTGCCACTAAGCGCAGTGTACGCCATAAATACAGCAGAGCGGGGTATTGGTGCGGAAGAGAATTGGTATGAAGCATTGAGATGGATGCGGAACAACACGCCGGAGCCCGGTGTTGACTATTATGGGCTCTATGCAGAACCACCCATAAATGAAACGACCGGTAAGAGAGAGGATTATAATTATCCCTCGTCGGCGTATGGCGTTATGAGCTGGTGGGACTATGGACATATGATCACCTGGATCGCGCATCGCATTCCGAATGCCAATCCGTTCCAGCAAGGGATAGGTAAGCCAATAGGGGAAGGCGCCCCTGGAGCTAGCACGTTCTTCATATTAAACGACGAAGAAGAGGCAAACGAGGTCGCCGATACGCTCGGCGTACGATACGTGATCAGCGATTTCATGATGGCTGATATCTGGAACGCCTTGTACAATAAGTATGGTGCGATGACCGTGTGGGCTGGTGACCCGCAACGATATAGCAGCCTTTCGTATTATTATACAACGATGGAAGCACGGTTACATATGTTTGACGGTGCCAGTGCGAACGTAGATGGCACGATAATCCCTCCTTTAGCCCACTACCGCTTGGTGCACGAAGCGCCTACGTTTGTCCTCCCCATGGTCATTATGGATGGAAATACCGGAGCGATGTATTGGAGGAGTTTTTCCGCGGATTATAATACGACCGCCACCCAGGCACAGATTCTTCATGGGCACCTGTTCAGTGTACCTGCAGGAGCATGGCTTGAAGATGATTTGAATGCCGAAATGGTGCCGGAAATGCTTAAGAGTGCGTTTAATTCCACTGGGTTACCGCTCTCAGAGCAGAGCGCCGTTGCTAAAGTGAGCGAGGGGCGATGGACCATACGAGATGTGATAAATGATAATGTGTTCATCATTAACAAGGAGGAAGAAACGCTGAATGTGTACCTTTACGGTGTCAGAACCGGCCAGCCGAATGTAAAAGCATGGACGCCCGAATACATCCAGCCCGTGAGTTTCGTGAAAATCTTTGAATACGTCGAGGGTGCAAGAATAGAAGGAACAGCCCCTAATGGTTCTTTAATCGAAGTATCAACAGATATAACCACGAAATATGGAAGGACATTTTCATATACTTTAGAAACTGTAGCCGCAGCTAACGACTCGTACGAGTTTATCGTGCCGTACTCAACGGAAGGTCCGATAGCGGGTGGCACAAATTTTGACGTTACCGCATCACCGTACAAAATAGAGGTAGGACATTTTGAGAATGAAACGATAGTATGGTCTGCGGAGAAGGAAGTAAGTGTGCCCGAAGAAGCAGTACTGGACGGTAAAACGATAAATGTGGAGTTACTTGCGTAGTTAGGTAGAGCCCACGAGATTTTACGAGGTGTACACAACAAAGTTAATCAATCGTCTATGTAGTGAAGAAATAGAGGATAAGAAGCGGAGGAAGCCGTTAGAGAGAGAGCATAACGTAAGGGTAGTGAGCAAAGGAGAGAAGATGGGGGAGTCGCTTCAAAATACACACCACAAATTAAAGAGTAAATGCCGAAGATTATTAATAGCACGTGGATAGATAGAAGAGCGAAATGAAAGAAGTTTGTATTTTAATACCGACCTTGAACGAGGAAGAGACAATAGGTGAGATTATAAGAGCGTTCAAAAGCGAGGGCTTTGAGAATATCTTTGTCATTGATGGCAACAGCACGGACTCCACGCGTGCGATAGCGGAGAGAGAAGGGGTGCAAGTGGAAATCCAGCGTGGGACGGGGAAAGGCGCCGCGGTAAAGCACGCTTTTGAACTTATAGAGGCGGACATCATTGTAATGATCGACGGCGACGGGACGTATTTACCTTCCGAAGTGCGAAAATTAGTTGACCCGATAGTCAATGACGAGGCCGATCACGTTATTGGCAACCGATTCGCCTACGGTGGCGCATTTACAAGACTCCATAGGCTCGGGAACTGGGTGTTGAACAAGATCTTTGGCTTCGGCTACGGCGTGAAACTAAAGGACATATTATCCGGCTATCGTGCGCTTACAAGAGAGAGCATGAAAAAGCTAGATCTCCGGAGGTCCGGGTTTGAAGTGGAAACGGAGATGGCAATCGAGTCGGTAAAGAAAGGGCTCAGGATAAAAGAAGTCCCAATAAGGTATGAAGAGAGAAGAGGGCAATCAAAGCTCAACTTTCTCCGAGATGGTTCAAGAATAGCCTGCACGCTCTACGTGCTCGCAAGAACTCATAACCCCATCTTCTATTTCGGCCTGATTGGCTCCTCATTATTGGTTTTTGGCGTATTAACTGGCATCTACGTCACGATCGAGTGGTTAGAAGGGATTACACACGTGCCTCTTACCGTGCTTACCGCTCTACTGATTATTTCCGGCGTGCAGTTCTTTATATTCGGTCTGTTCGGCGATTTAATGGTGACCTTGCAAAGAGAGGAGATAGAAGCGTTGCGTGGTAATGGAAAGAGGAGATAGAAAAAGCAATCGTAACAGGTAAGAGGCAAATGGAGAACATGTTGGATGGCTGTGCTACGGCGAAAGAAGTCTGGATCCACGCGGAGGGTTGGGGATAGGAAGAGACAGCCGTAAACTTATTTTAAGCGAGATATTTTCCTTTTACGAGCCCTAAATGTATTAGACGTGAGATGTGGAACAGGAATAATATCATCTGTGCGTGACTGTTACTTAATTATAAACGCGCAGCGTTATTCATACTTTTTATGGATTGTTCACCGTTATTATTATGCCTTTTTACTCGCTTTAGAACCAATTCTGCTCTTTTACTCGCACCGAGGTCAATTTCCTATAGCCTTTTATAATATGACGACTTAGTAATAGTGTAACACCCAGCGTGGGAAGAATGAATATCCCTAGAATGGAAAAAAAGGGAAGGAAGGAAAAGAGTTATTGTACTTTGGGTTTCGTGACTTTCGGGACCGATAGCGAGAGCTTTAATTCCTTTTTAGTTCAGAGGTGATGACAAGATAAAAAATGAGTGAGAGAATACGGAAATGTCCCGAATGTGGATCGAAAAGTATTGTGGTAGATTCTAAGCATGCTGAACTTTATTGTGCTGACTGTGGGGTGGTATTAGTCGAGGATATCGTTGACCTCGGCCCCGAATGGCGCTCTTACGATGAAGAGCAAGCTGCGAAGAGGATACGTACCGGCCCACCTATGAGTTATCGAATACACGACAAGGGGCTGGGCACACCGATGCCTGGGCTGCCGGCACGCACGAAACGATTACGAGGCATAAGCATCGACTCCAGTGATAAGACCCTTGCACTCGCGCTTGTGGAGATCGACCGGATGGCGTGTGCACTGAAGCTGCCAAACAACATCAAGGAGGAGACGTCGGTATTGTACCGAAAGGCGATGAAGAAGAGTCTGATAAAGGGGCGGAGTATCGAGGAACTGGTCTCCGCGATGCTTTATATCACGTGCCGGCGGTATGAAGTCCCGCGAACGCTCAAGGAAATCGCGGCGGTGTCAAGGAGTCCCCTGAAAAAGATACGGAGGGCGTATATCTTCCTTATAAGGAGATTGGAGATAAAGCTCGCTCCGGCCGACCCAGCGCTCTACATCCCGCGCTTCTGCTCTAAACTCGGGTTGAGCGAAGAGATCCGGGAGCGCGCGATAGAAATACTGAAGGATGATAAGGGCACCGGCGTGGCGAAGGGCTGGGGGCCTATTGGAACCGCTTCGGCCGCAATTTATATCGCTGCGATTTTAAGTGGTGAGAAGATAACGGAGAAGGAGATAGCCAAAGTCGCCGGCACCACGGAGATAACCATTCGGGACAGATACAAGGAGCTGGTGAACAGGCTGAATATAGATATCCTTTCGCCACACGCGTCGCGAGAGGGGAGTAATCTTTTGGGGCTGGGGATTTCGTAAGTTTACTGCATGCACTGCCTCTTCAAGCAGTTACGCCACAGAACGAATACGCATTTCCGCTCTTTACAGCGCATTCATTTGATGGCAATCACTTAGAGGAGACGGATTGCTGAGATTAAGCAACAAGAACAAAACGAGGAGAGATGAAAGCGGTAATAAGTGTATTCGATAAGGCAGGTGTGGTAGAACTCGCAAAAGCCCTGCATGAACATGGAATAGAGCTACTCGCAACCGAAGGCACGGCACGGGCGATTTCAGAATGTGGAATACCTGTAACCAGAGTTTCTGAGTTCACGGGATCACCGGAGCTGCTCGGCGGGAAGGTGAAGACGTTACATCCTCGCATTCACGCGGGGATCGCGACCGGGGAAATAGGAATCGTGATTGTGAATCTTATACCTCTGGACTCTGCATCCGCATCCAAAAAGCCGCCGCTGGATAAGATGGACATTGGCGGTGTCGCTATGCTCCGGAACGGGATAAAAAATTTTGAGCACGTTGCGGTTATCGTAGATCCTGCGAGGTACGACGAGATAATAGAAGAACTCGAGAACGAGGGGGCGATAGCTCGCGACACGAAACTGAGTTTAGCAAAGGAAGCACTGGAATATCTACTGGCCTACGATTCACAGGTTGCTACGCTATTAGAGCGAATGGAATAAATAGAGGCGTACAAAACTCGTCGTAACCTTTTTTAGTTGCTTGTTAGGATCTAAGCGAACTTAAAGGGGGGTATGTAATCCCCATAGTCCTTCTGCGCATCGATGAGCCTTTTCCTTTGCTCTTCCAAGACCGTAAAGAGCTCTTGCGGCGTATCATGAACTTCTGTCTTGTAGAACTCCATCACACGCTCGATCTTGGTCAAGTTTTCCACGATCCGCACCGTAAATTGTTTGACGTAATCTTCTTCGGAATAGTCCTTATCAAGTACCGCTTTAAACAGCACCTCGAGATCTTCGTATTCCGGTATGAGCCCGGTAGGCGTTTTTATAGCTTCAATTTCGTTATGCGAGCGCAGTTCCATCCATTTGAGCCAGACCGCTTTGTCCGTTTTATCGTTCACGAATTTGCCTGCTGCGTCTCTTAAGAAGTAATTCACGGAGAATATACGAGGCGGTTTTTGCAATTTCGTGCCGAACTTCAGATGATTCGCTACATAGTCCCCCAAGGGAATGGAGAGGAAATCGAGGTTTGACATCGGGTTGATTTTTCGCACGCCTTCTTTCCCCAGCGTTGCCGCGGTCGTTTCTGACTCCAACGCAGCGCCCATGGCAATAACACCGTGCACCCAGTCAAAGGATTCTTCTACCGGCACTTTCGTGTCTGAGTCACGTCCACCGTAGAGTATCCCGCCGATAACGACGCCGTCTGGATTATCAAGTTCAGGATCCACATTCTCTAATCGCTTCATGTCAAGAGTGAACCGTGCGTTTGGATGTGACGGCGGTATCTCCTCACCCTCGGCATCCTGCTTCCCCTGCTGCCATGCTCCCGAATGGTTGAACCCCTTTTTAGGCTTAGGCGGTTTTTCATCCTTACCAATCCAATAGACACCCTTTTCTTCCGTGACAAAGACATTAGAAAAAATGACCGCGCCCGGACTGTGGAGTGCACCCCATATAATACGATCATCCCTGGAGTTTACGCCCTGTATAATGCCAAATATACCCTTCTCCGGGTTGGCTGCACGTAGCACGCCCTCCTTTTCCCGTAAGTACGCGATATCATCACCAACGATGCTCTCCCCGTTTATCATAGAGGTGGACGTCTTGCCACAGAGCGAAGGGAAGGCGCCGGTAAAGTACGTTACCCGGTCACTTGGGCCGTGCACACCCATTATGAACATGTGCTCGGTGAGCCACCCTTCTTGTGACGCTCTCTTTATTGCAGGGCGCATTGCCAGCTTCTTTAGTCCTAAGGTATTGCCGCCGTACTGCGTATTCGCAGTGTACACCGTTTCCTCCTCAAGATCGATATACACCCGCCGTTTATCAATATTCTTTGAGGTCTTCCGTTCATCCAGTTCGCCGGCAGAATGCACGAACTTTAAGAATCGCGCCGCTTTACCCAACCGCACGAACTCCTCGTAACCCTGCCGATACAGCAGGTCTTCCGAATGCGCCACATAGCCGGAATCGGTGAGCTGAAGGCAGGGAATAGAAAACTCCGAATTGAGCGGCCCCAAACAGAAGAAGCGCACAAACAACTGATGCCCCTGCATGATGCCTTTCAGTATCTCACGAATCTCTTTGAGCCCCTCCGTTCTATCCATCGCGTTTATATTCGAGCCTAAATCAACGCCTTCCGATAGAAGGAACTTCGTATTCTTCTTATCCCGTGCTTGGTCGTAATAGCCGTCGAAATGGACCGTATGCCCGCTCAACGCAAGCTCCATTTCCTCTCCCGCTCTTATCGCTTCTTGCCTGACGTACTGGATATCTTCCGGCGAATCCGTGCAGACGAACACCCTGTCCGGATTGCACAGCTCGACGTACGTAGCAATAAAATGATGAAGTTCGGGGTTAGCGATCTTCATAAGTTTTTGATAATTTTCAGCCCCTAATCGGCCCTTTAGCATATTCAAGGTCTTCTCATCTTCCTCCATCGTTTATCCTCCATTCCATTCGCTTTCCTCTCTCGCTCTGGTAAGCGTAACCAAAAGGAATAGAAAGATAGCTATTTATAAACTTTTCGATGCTTATTTTTAACAAATGGCTGAAATAAAGCTGAAAAAGAAGGACAAATGCATACTACGGGCACTGCTGGAGAACGGAAGGTATTCGTATTCGGAGCTGGGGCGGAGGTGCGGAGTGAGCCGCCAGGTGGCTTTAGAACGCGTGAAGAAGCTATCTGAAAGGGGGGTTGTAAAGGGCTTTTCGGTCTCTTTAGACGCGGAAAAACTCGGGTTCGCTTTTCAGGCGTACATGCTCATGATCGCGAAGCCCGAGGGGAAACTGCGAGAAGAACTCATTGAATTCCTGGGGAATAGTGAGCATGTGCGTAGCATCCATCTCCTCTTCGGCCGGTTTGACTTCTTTATGGAACTTCTTTTCAAGGATAAGGAAGAAATGACCCGGTTCTTAAGGGCGCTACAGTCTTTTGACGCCGTCGAGCGGACGGAAACATTCATAGTGAATCAAACGATAAAGGATAAACCAGAGGACGCGTTTTTAGCGTGTTTACGCACATGAGGGTCGTGTTAGCCACCGGACGGAAAGCGGAAGAGATGGTTAAGGATGCGGTGAAAGCTGCGACGATGAAGGTGCCCCATATAACCTGCGAAGTGCTTACGCAGAGCTTGAATATCGCCGCTTTTTCCACGCCTAAATCGCTGAGGAAGGCACTTGCGAACTATGACGGGTCCGAAAAGATAGACAGGGATCTCATTTTGGTTTCGGGTTTCTGCACAGCGGATTTCAGCGATTTGGAGAAGGAGATAGCCACACCTATCAGATTGGGTCCCCGACATGCGTACGACATCGTAGAGGCATTACAGTTCGTAGAAGAGGTGGAGTTCTCGTCACATACGCCGGCTGATGTCTTCCTGGCGGAGAAGCGGCGAGCAAATGCGAAACAGCAACTGGACGAGTTAGAACGCAGAGTACATGAGACGTTCTCCATAAAGGGCGTGAAAATAGGTGGCGGAGCACGAATGAAGGTCTGTGCGGAGCTCGTGGACGCAACACTGATGACCGAGGATGAGATACAACGAATGGCTGCGCACTACCTGAAGAGCGGCGCGGACATTCTGGATATCGGCGTTCATATCGGCGCGACGCCCGAAGAAGTCGAAAAAGCAGTGCAAACAGCAGTGTCGCTTGCGCCCGAGGTGCCTATTTCCATCGATACGCTGGATGCAGAACTCATACGCGTGGGCATCGAAAATGGCGTGGACATGGTGCTCAGCTTGAATAAAGATAATATCCCTGCAGTGGGTGACGTAGTAGTGGAAAGGGACGTAGCCGTGGTCGTAATTCCTGACAGCGAAGGTGCACACGAAAGTACCGAGAGCTTGCTTGCAAATCTAAAAATGGCGGAGGAGCACGGCATAGCGCGCATCATTGCTGATCCCCTCTTGAACACCATTGGCTACGGGATTGCGGAATCCTTGTACAACTATTATCGGTTCAGATTGCAAGAAAGGGACACGCCGCTTTTCTTCGGCGTTGGCAACGTTACCGAGCTTACGGACGCGGATTCGATAGGGATAAACGCGACCCTGGCAGGCATCGCCTCTGAACTGAGCGCGGATATCCTCTTCACTACAGAATGCAGTGATAAAGCGCGCGGGAGCGTAAGAGAGCTGCGAATCGCGTCGGAGATGATGATGCTCTCGAAGGCACGCGGAAGTGCGCCGAAGGATGTTGGAATCGATCTTTTAACGCTAAAGGAGAAGCGAAGAAAGCCCGTCAAGAGCATCCCTCGCGATGAGACGCTTATCGTAGCGACGCGAAACGAAACGTGGAATCTTGACCCTAAAGGCTGCTTCAGGATCTCTATTGGAGAGGTAGAAGGCGCCGGTAAGGGCGATAAGAGGATCTGCGCACAGCATTCGCCTTCCGGGAGGCGGATAATAGGGAAGAGCGCGCAAGAGATAATGGATACCATCCTGCGCTTGGATTTGGTTTCACGACTCGAGCACGCTTCTTACCTGGGTAAAGAGCTGGCAAAAGCCGAACTCGCGCTACGATTGGATCGGAGTTACGAACAGGACGAAGCGCTCTTTTAACACCGTTTGGGAAAGCTAACAACAGAAAGGTTGCTTAAAAATTTAATGAGTCGTTTCTCCTTATAAGCTCCATTCACGCTTTCATTCCCAAATTTCCTTTTACGTTCGAGGGTAGGTCCAATGAATGCTCTGGGGGTATAAGCAATAAAACAGAGACGGCCTTTTTATTAAGAACGAATAGAAAAAGGAAAGAGGATACCGCAGGAAAATGAACCGAACGAAAGATCTGATATCGGGCTGGATTGAGCTCTCGGGATTCCCGAAGTTCACCACCTCTATGATTCCCTTTCTCCTGGGCTCAGTCGTCGCTTGGATCGAATACCCCGGTACCTTTGACGGTACCGTACTCGCAATCTCGTTACTTGCCGTGTTTCTGATCTCGGAGTTCTGCTTCGTGCTCAATGCAAGCAGCATCTATGCCGATTTGAAGCGAAAGGGGTTCGATCCAGATCATGTAGCAGGCGCAAGCACGCTGCATAATACCGCGGCCAGCGGCCGATTCAACGCATTCGCGAAGGGGCTTATAACAGCGAAGCAAGCGAACATCGGTGCGTATCTCTGTGTGGTGGCTGCGATACCGCTCGGCGTGCTCTTGCAGTTCCATTTCCATACCGGGATTCTGACATTGCCCATCGGTCTCCTCGGTATTTTCATCGCGTACGCTTATTCACGGGGACCACGGCTCTCGTACCACGGCCTGGGCGAAGTAGCGATAACGGCCGGTGTGGGTTGGATAACGGTCTTCAGCGGCTACTATCTGCAAGCAGGCCAGGTGAGCTGGCTCCCGACGATCGTCGCCCTGCCCTGGGTGATCGATGTGTTCAAGCTGAAAATAACGCGGGAAATACCGGACTTCGAGTGCGACGGGTTAATAACCCGCAGGAACCTGGTTGTCCGCTGGGGCAAGCGCATGGCTGCCAGTCTATATCTACCGCTGACTCTGTGCTCCTGGCTCGCGTTTATCCCCCTCTTGTTCCTCGATATCGGCATCCCCGTTTTTCTGTTCGTACTGCTTTTGATACCGATGTACTTCACGGCAAAGAGCTTACTGCTCATTCCGTCGTTTAAAAACAGTTTGAACGGAGGGAGCAGCAAAGAGGCAATCAAGAAACAAGTCAGTGCGATAACGAAGAACGCCTTCACCGGCATGATACTTATTCCTGTTGCACTCATCGTGATTCTTGGGCTTACTGCGGTGCTGTAACCGAACGAGAAGAGAAGCCGCTATATCCGAGCGATTTGCTTTTCTCAAAGACTTTTTAACTGATGATTTTGAGATTATAACCTAAGTGAGAGGTAGACAGCAGATTTAATGAAGTATCCTCCCTCTTCTTATAATCTAATGCGACGAATATTTTATTCTACCGTCATGCTTCTAAAATAACATCAAATATTCTTGTTATCTCCTCTGGTATTTCTCCTAATTCTTCAGCTGTCTTAGGCCCATCCCTTTTCTTATTATAACCTTGTGGAGGATCAGCGCAATCAAAATCCGGGGCGAAGTACTTCTCAATGCATTCTTTTTCCAGACAATAAACTGGGTGGCTTTCATTCCCATTGCTTTTCTTCAAGGCCTCAATGGTCTTACAAAACCTGAACTTTGATGCATTTATGGCAAGCCCGTTATATTCGTCACAGACTTCTTCTGCGGTCTTTCGCTTATCTCCGTCAAGAATGACTATGCACTTATATGGTGTCTTTGGTATGGTGTAGAGCAAGTGTTGCCAATTATTTCCATTGAGGTGGTAAATCCCAACCTTATTAATGATTTCGAACCAATTATCCGGCTTCTTCTTCTTCAAATACTTATCTAACAGAATTTGGAAAATGTACACATCACTTGTTCCCTCCACATAAAGATGGAGATCTTTAAGGCTCGTTGTGTGCGGCAAATAACCGGCGAACGTATTCGGGTTTTCTTGATTTTGCCCCAAGTCTATTTTCAAAAACTTTTCTTCTTTTGGCGTGTAGAGATACACTGATACTCTCTTGGTTTTATCTTTCCACAAAATAGGATTGACGAAGGTTGGATCTTGCGTTGCGATGAATATTTGTCTCCTTTTGGATTCCTCAAGTAAGAAGTTCAAGAATTCTTGCTTTACAAGAGGATTCAAACCAAGCTCAGGCTCATCTATTAAGACAATTTTAGCATCGCTAAACAAAATATCTACGGCTAAACAGGCTAATGATCTTACACCCGAACCTTGCTCTAATAGCGATGTTTCAAAATCTGCATCATCTAACTTTCTGATTAATCTTTCATTCTTTTCATCGTCAATCTTTGCATCAACGATTTTATTAAGAAAATCTATCCATTTCTTTTTATGAGAACTTCTCAGTTCCTTTTCTCTTATGTAATCTTCAAAACCTTTTTCGTTATAACTGTGAAGACGTTGTTCAGGACAGTAAAGTATATTTCTCTTAATTTCTTCTATAATGTCACTATGAATAAAAATTGAAAAATGCTTTGCAATGCAGCTCCAAGCCTCATGAGGTCTTTCCATAATTATACTGTTGTTTATTTCTCCACAAGAGTTTGTTTTCAACTTTTCTTTTTGTTTATCCAAGATCCTTGGAACAAGTCGATTTATTGCTTCTTCATCAAACAGAAATGACACTATTGTTTCTGTTAGTTTTTGATCTTTCAAGTAGTAATCATCATAGCTTAGATTCAAGCTTAAACAAAAAATGTCGGAGTTCTCCTTTCCTAACTCTTTGCATTTGGGGCAAAGATAACTTTCGCTACTGTCAAACTCCAGAGCCCCTAAGGATTGAATAAACCGTAACAAGTTCGTTTTTCCACAATTGTTTGGCCCTATAATGATATTGAAATCTCTTAAACCTTTCAAATCCGCGTGTTTAATTTTTGTAGTACTTTACCAAGATGTCGCTAAAAATTTTCATTCTTCATCAGCCAATCTTTTCTAATCACTCTGAGTGAACAATAAAAAGCCGTAACATATAAACTTTCCGCTTATACGCTTTTGTCGTAGTAAGGGGCAAGCCCCCTTATCAATCAAACTTCTCTTAAACGAGCGTACCAAAATTGGGCAGCGGCTTCATCGAAACCGCTTCATATACTGATGTTCGACGAACTTCTTGATATGGTAGGCAAAGGGCCTAAACATTCGTTTGCCGTAAAATGCCACGGCTTTGTCATCGCCGAGCGATATAAACGCTCTGGGGTTCTGTAGGGTATTCTTCGGCTTGTATGCGCTCAATTCCTGGTTCTTCAGTGTACGGAGGATATTCTTCGCCGCGGTTTTGCCCTGATACTCCGCCTCCTCGACGTTCTGGCCAGAGCAGACACCGTCACGTTCGAAGTAGGCGGTATCACCAACGGCGAACACCTCTTCCATGCCCTTCACACGGAGATACTGATCCACTTTCAGCCAGCCTTTTACCTTTGGAAGATTGAGTCGCTCCAGCAGGCTATTCGGTTTTATCCCCGCGGTCCAGATAATAAGATCGTAAGGTAGTTTCTGGCCGTCTTTGAACTGTATCTCCTTCTCACTCACCTCCTGCACCGCCGTTTCCGTCAACGCTTCAACACCGCGAGCACAGAGGAACTCCTCGGCACAGTTTGCTACTTTGCCATGCGGACAGGCAGGGAGCATTCGCGGCATCATCTCGACGAGACAGATTCGTGCGGCTAAGCTCCGATCCTTGAAATAATCGACCAGTTCACCGGCTACTTCCACACCGCTCAGGCCTGCTCCGATAACCATAAGAGTAGGCGTTTGTGCATGCTCAAGGGCAACAAGTGCGTCTCTGGTCGCTAACGTCGCCTGTATGGTATGCACGGTGTGCGAAAACTCCTCTGCGCCGGGGATGCCGAAAAACGTCTGTTCCGCGCCGAGCGCGATGACGAGGAAATCATACGGGACTTCTTTTTCCTCAGCTTCAGTCTTAGCTTTAATCTGCACTGTTTTAGCCCGGAAATCTACATTTACAACCTCTGCATGGATGAAGTCCGCGCCGATTTTCGCTGCGAATCGGTTTAAATCGCTGGAGATCTCTTCCGGGGTGACTTTTTCACTCAAAAGCTCCGGATACGCCGGCTGGTAATCAAATCGTGTGCTGCGGTCGATCATAACGATATCGAGATCCTTTGCCTTCCGTCGTAGCGTGCGGGCGACTTCCACGCCGCCGAATCCGCAGCCCAGCACAACGACCTTCATAGTAAAACAATATCAACGCCCATCTATCTATAATTTAATGTAAAAACTCCGTTTCCCGCAGATTTAAGCACCGCATGAGCATAATGACCATCGAAGAGGAGATCAAGGACATAGAGGACGAGATATGGAAGACTTCGTACAACAAGGCGACTATGCATCACATCGGGCGGCTCAAAGCAAAACTCGCCAGGCTGAAGGATGATCTGCAAAAGCGGGCGACCGCGAAATCCGCGAGTAAGGGGGCAGGTTACGCAGTTAAGAAATCCGGCGATGCTACGGTCGTCATGGTGGGTTATCCTTCCGTTGGCAAATCCACACTGCTCAACGACCTTACCGGCACTAACGCCGAAGTTGCCGCGTACGATTTCACCACGGTCGACGTGATTCCGGGCACGCTGATTTACAAAGGTGCACGAATACAATTGCTCGACCTCCCCGGGCTTATTTCCGGCGCAGCGGCGGGACGCGGTCGCGGCAAAGAGGTGCTCTCGATAATCCGAAACGCAGATCTCATTCTTATCATTGTGGACGTCCTGCAGCCGAAGCAGTACGATACGTTGGTAAAAGAGGTATACGACGCAGGCATTCGAATTAATGCGAAAACGCCTGAGATTAACATCCGTAAAGCGAGTCGCGGGGGCATCACCGTTAACAGCACCGTGGATCTCGAACTTGATGATAAGATGATCAAAGCGGTATTAGGAGAGTACAAGATACACAACGCAGATGTTCTAATACGCGAACGCATCACACTCGATGAGCTTATTGACGCGGTCGTGGGAAACCGGAAATATATCCGTGCACTCACGATCTTGAACAAGATGGATCTGGCAAATCCCGCGCTGCTCAGGGCGCTCAAGCATCAGTTCCCCGACGCCGAGGTGATCTCCGCCGCGGTCGGGATAAACCTCGACGCACTGAAAGAAAGAATCTATGACGAACTGGAATTCATAAGCATTTATATGAAGCCGCACGGGGAATCGCCGGATAGGGATAACCCGCTGGTTATAAAACTGGATTCCACGATCGCTGACGTCTGTTCCACCATTCATCGTGATTTCGTTGAGAAGTTCCGCTATGCACGCATCTGGGGTAAGTCCGCGAAGTACGGCGGCCAACGTGTCGGGCTCTCGCATGTGCTTGTAGACGGCGATGTGGTGAGCATCGTGACGCGAAGATAAAACCGCACCGCTTATAAACAACGGCGAGCAATGTTTTACCATGGCAATAAAAGTGGCGGTAGCTGGCGCCAAGGGGAGAACGGGCAACCAGATAATGCAGGGCATTTTAGAGAGCGAGACTATGGAACTGGTGGCCGGTTTCGACCTTCATGGCGTGGGGGACGAGCTGGCGCCCGGCGTGAACGTGTCAAGTCCTGAGGAGATGGTGATGGTGCTCAAGGCGGTAAAGCCGCAGGTGCTCGTGGATTTTACGAACGCTACAGCCGCCGTCGAGAACGTTAAAGTTGCCGCGCGTAATCACGTCAAGCTCGTGGTTGGCACGACGGGTTTTTCACCGGAGCAGTTCAAGGAGCTGGAAGAGGCTATTACGGGTAACGTCCCTGCTATTATTTCCCCTAACTTCTCTATCGGTGTGAACGTCTTTTGGAAATTGATTGCAGAAGCTGCACGACAACTTCATCCCTATCAGTACCACATGGAGATCATCGAGCTACATCACGCGCATAAAAAGGATGCGCCGAGCGGAACCGCATTGAAAGCCGCAGAGATTTTAGCTAACTATCCCGCAAGAGATGAGAAAGCGTTTGTTTACGGCCGACAGGGCATAACAGGCGAGCGCACGAATGAGGAGATCGGAATACATGCAGTACGCGCTGGAGAGATCGTTGGCGAGCATACCGTGTTGTATGCGGGCAAAGGAGAACGCTTGGAGATAACACATCGCGCGCAGAGCCGAGAAGCGTTCGCTCGGGGTGCATTGAAGGCTGTTGAATGGATCAGCGGTAAAGAAAGCGGTAGAATCTACTCGATGGACGACATGCTGGATGAACTGGGATAGAGCTACACTAAACGCTTTATCTTTCTATTGCAACCAGGGGAAGGAGGTGAAATGAGTGGAAATAAGAAGGTAAAGGATTTAAAGGTCGGCAGCTCGGTAGATTCCTCGTTTCTCGTGATGGAGAAGGAGTTGCGGGAATTCATCAAAAAAGAGGGTCACTATCTCCAGGTGAAATTAGGCGACAGCACGGGCAGTATATGGGCGCGGTGCTGGGATCGGGCGGAGGCAGTGGCAGCGCGGTTCGAACTCGGGGACATCGTGCGTGTAAAGGGCGTCGTGGAATCCTTCAAGGGGCGCTTACAGGTGATCTTCACGCCAGACGGAATCGCACGAAGCGCGAAAACCTACGATATCACGGAATACCTGCCACGGACTTCGAAAGATATAGATCGCCTTTTCGAGGAGTTAGTAAAAACGGCGGAAAGTATGGAGAACGAGTATTTAAAGCGTGTGGTTTTCTCCTTCCTCAAAGATGCCGCTTTTGTCAATTCTTTCAAAAAGGCACCTGCCGCGAAAATACATCACCACAGTTATATCGGCGGACTGATAGAGCATACGCAATCTGTTGTGGCGATTTGTGAGACCATCGCCCAGCTTTACCCTGAGCTTGATCGTGACTTGCTGCTTGCGGGCGCCATCCTACACGATATCGGAAAGACCGAAACGTATGAGTATACCTTCCGGATAGACATAACAGAGGAGGGCGGGCTGGTTAACCACATCGTGTTGGGCTATCAAATGGTGGATGCCAAAATAAAGAGGCTGAAAGGCTTCCCGGAAGAACTCCGGCTGCGATTGCTGCATCTCATCTTGAGCCATCATAAGCACGGCGAATGGGGCTCCCCGGTGAAGCCGCTGTTTGCTGAGGCGGAGGCGCTGTGTTATGCGGATATGCTCGATTCACAGCTCAAGGAGTTCCTGCAGCTACAGAAGCGCGAGGAAGAGAAAGGTAAAGAGGGCATCTGGAGCGATTTTAGCTGGCGATTAGACCGGTTCCTCTATCTGGGCACAGATAAGGGGAAAAAACAATTACAAGGATCGAAGAGGCAAGAATAATAGCGGAATGCGCACCGATAGCATGACAACTAAAACGAAAAACACAGATGCAAACGCAAAGAACACGAGCTTGTTAAAGCTGCTAAAACCGGCTGATTTGCTCTCTATCCTCAACGCGCTATTCGGCTTCGCTGCGATATTATTCGTGCTTGATGGCACAAGCGTTACCGAACGAGCACTGGAAAATGCGCTTGTCCTGATTTTACTCGCGGTCGTTGCTGACTGCTTGGATGGCACGGTAGCGAGGAAGATGGGAAGCTCCCCGATAGGCAAATACCTCGATTCGCTTGCCGATATGGTCTCCTTCGGTGTCGCGCCGGCGATTGTCACCTATGTACTCTTCAAGAGCCATTTAAGGGTTCCCTCCATGTATACCGGTGTTGTACTGGCAGTCTGCAGTGCTTATGTCGTATGCGGCATGCTCAGACTCGCACGATTTGACGCAAAACCTTTCTTTCAAAAAGAAAGCTTCACCAAAGGAACAACAACTCTTAACACAGGTTCCCTTTTTGGTAGGGGAGAAAAAGTGTCTGACGGTTTTTTTGAGGGCTTTCCCATTACCGGCAGTGCGACGTTTTTAGCTTCGTTCATGCTCCTGACCATCGAACTACAACCACAGGTTCCCATCCCTTTAAGTGTTCCTATTCTTATAGGGCTAATAGGCCTGCTATGCCTCTTGATGACCAGCAGGATACAATACCGGAACATAAGAGATAAACGAATAACAATACCGGTAGGGATGGTGTTTTTAACGCTGTTCGTCTTGTATATCACTTCTTCGGCGTTTATTTATCCCGCACTCGCTGTGGCTGTATTAACAGCGTTTTATATTTGCAGCCCCTTCTTATATAAGAAAAGGGAAAATTTTATGTGAATCCTGTTGTTTATGTGAGTGCAGATCAAATCGGGAGCAAATTATGAAATACGTAAAGTGGTTTGAAGAGGTGGGGACAGGAGATGTCGCCCTGGTTGGGGGTAAAAATGCATCTCTTGGAGAGATGATAAGGAATCTGCAAGAGAAGGGCGTGAGCGTTCCGTCCGGGTTTGCTATCACTGCAGAAGCGTACAAATACGTGATAGAGGAGGCCGGCATACGTGAGAAGCTCAGCGAGACACTGGCGGATTTGGATACGCACGATATGGAGAATTTGAAAACGCGAGGTCGTAAGATACGGGAGATGATACGAAATGCACCGATGCCCAAGGATCTTGAAGAGGAGATACGAGCAACTTATCGTGAGATGGAGCAGAGGTACGGTGAAAATGTAGATGTTGCAGTGAGAAGCAGTGCAACCGCCGAAGATTTACCAACGGCAAGTTTTGCCGGCCAGCAGGAGACGTATCTGAATGTAAAGGGCGAAGAAGAACTGTTGGAGAAGGTTATGGATTGTTTTGCTTCCCTATTTACGAATCGCGCAATATCCTATCGCGTTGATAATGGCTTTGACCATCTCAGCGTCTATCTCTCGGTTGGCGTGCAGAAAATGATTCGCTCTGATCTAGCCTCTGCTGGTGTGATGTTCTCCATAGATCCTGAATCCGGCTTCGGCAATGCGGTTTACATAACGGGCGCATATGGATTGGGCGAGAACGTCGTGCAGGGTACAGTTAATCCGGACCAGTTTTATGTCTTTAAGCCAACGTTGAAGAACGATTTCCGCCCCATTGTAGAGAAGAAACTGGGCACGAAGAGACAGAAACTGGTTTACAAGGAGACAGGCACCGAGCAGAAGGAAGTCACGAAAGAAGAGCAACAAAGGTTTGTGCTGAGTGACGATGAAGTGCTCACGCTCGGCCGCTGGGCTTGCATCATTGAAGAACATTACGGGATGCCAATGGATATCGAATGGGCAAAGGATGGACAGACCAATGAACTCTTCATCGTCCAGGCGAGACCGGAGACGGTACATTCGCAGAATGATCTCGCTAGCTTGGAGACGTACGTGCTTGAAGAGAAAGGTAAATTGCTCGTTCAAGGCGAGGCAGTGGGTAAAAAGATCGGATCGGGAGAGGTGAATATAATAGAAGATGCACGCGATATCAACAAATTCAAGCCAGGGCAGGTGCTGGTCACGACGATGACCGATCCTGACTGGCAGCCGATAATGAAAATAGCGGGTGCAATTGTTACGAACAAGGGCGGAAGAACCTGCCATGCCGCTATCGTTTCCCGGGAGCTTGGGATACCCTGTGTGGTCGGGACTGATCATGGTACGGAGGTTTTAAAAGGGATAAAGGAGGTTACCGTCGATTGTTCGGAAGGCATAGGGAGGATATACGAAGGGATGTTGAAATATCGCGTGGACACGCTGACAACGAACAACCTGCCACGACCCTGTACTCAGATAATGATGAATGCCAGCGTACCGGAAGATGCATTTGTCCATGGTCAAATTCCAAATGACGGCGTCGGGTTGGCCCGCGAGGAGTTCATTATCAATTCGTATATCGGCATACACCCGCTGGCGCTGATCGACTACGAGAAGCTGAAGAGCCATGCAGAAGGAGACGCGAAGATCGCAAGCGTGATCGCCGAGATAGACGAGCGTAGCGCATCGTATACGGACAAAGTGCAGTTCTTTATCGATACTTTGGCAATGGGCATAGGAAAGATCGCCGCCGGATTTTACCCTAACGATGTTATTGTGCGATTATCAGACTTTAAGACGAACGAATACGCTAATTTGATCGGGGGTTATCTTTACGAGCCTGTGGAGAGCAATCCCATGATCGGGTGGCGAGGTGCTTCCCGGTATTACGACAAGAAATTCAAACCTGCATTCGGGCTGGAATGTGAAGCGATAAAGAAGGCGCGTGAAGAGATGGGGCTGACCAATATCAAGGTGATGGTCCCATTCTGCAGGACGCCGGAAGAAGGCAGGAAGGTAATAAAGACGATGGATGAGTTCGGCCTGAAACAAGGGGAGAACGGATTGGAAGTGTACGTGATGTGCGAGATCCCCTCGAATGTTATTCTGGCAGACGAATTTGCAGATGTGTTTGACGGGTTCAGCATAGGCTCGAATGACCTGACTCAACTGGCACTGGGGCTGGATAGAGATTCAGACCTTGTAGCGCATCTATTTGACGAACGGGACGAAACGGTGAAGCGGCTGGTGAAGCATGTCATCAAGGTCGCGCATGAACACGAGCCCAAACGGAAGATAGGGATTTGTGGACAGGCACCGAGCGATTTCCCTGAATTCGCCGAGTTTCTGGTGGAGTGTGGGATCGACTCGATGTCGTTGAACTCGGATGCTGTTATTTCAACGCGATTAAATGTCGCGGAAGTAGAGAAGCGAATTGGAAAATGTACGTAAAGATACGAGCATTAGATGTCGTAAGAGCGCCGCCGGAACGGATGGGTGACGAGTTGCAGGTAGTCGTAAAGGAGATGCTCCAGGAGAAGCTGGAAGGGCGATTGGATAAGAAGATCGGGATGTTCATTGCGATCCTGGACGTCGTGGACATAAAAGAAGGTCGGATAATGATCGGAGACGCCGGCGTTTATTATGAGACCGTTTTTGATGCACTCATTTTCAGACCGAAGATGCAGGAGATCGTCGAGGGCGCAGTAGTGGAGATCGTCGAATTTGGCGCTTTTGTGGAGATCGGGCCGTTGGATGGTTTGTTACACATCAGCCAGATCACCGACGAATACATCTCGTATGACGAGAAGAATGCGAAGCTCATTACGAAGGAGACCGGCAGGACGTTGGGCGAGGGCGATAAATTACGGGCTCGACTCGTCGCCATTTCGCTCAATGAACGGGATCCCAGTGATAGTAAGATTGGCTTGACGATGCGGCAGCCTGGCTTGGGCAAATTAGAGTGGATCGAAGAGGACAGGGAGAAGGAGAAGGAGAAGAAGAAAGAGAAGGAAAGAGAGCAAGCGAAAGGTACAGAGGATAAGGAAACGAATAAGGCCGAGAAAAAGCAAGAGATTGCGGAGAAGAAGAAGAAGAAGAAGGAATAATGGACAAAGCGTGTAGAGATTGCCATAGGATAATTGAGAGCGGCAAGGCGGTGTGCACATGCGGCTCGAACTCGATGAGCCAGGACTGGAGCGGGTATGTTGCGATTATTGATGCGGAAGGCTCGGAGATCGCGAAAAAATTAGAAATAAAGAAAGCGGGAAAGTATGCATTGAAAGTGAGGTGAAGAGGGATAAAGAAGATGGAGATAGAGATAACAGAAGAGAAGAAGAATCAGTTGCTGAGACGGAAGGAAGTCAAATTTAAGCTGCATCATGACGGTGCTTCGCCGAGCAGGGGAGAAGCACGGAAAGCCTTGATAAAGGCGCTTAAGTGCACTTCAAACCTCCTCGTAATAGATAAGATGGATACGGAGTTCGGGAAGCGAGAGACCGTTGGCTATGCCAAGGTGTACGAAGATGAAGAGCGGCTGAAAGAGATCGAGCAGGAACATATACTGAAGCGGAACTTTGCTGCAGGTGCCGGGGAATCGGAAGGCGAAGGGGAATAGTGGAAATGGCCGCAATACATGAATTTTACGAGGTAGTTGAAGAAAAAGGGAAGACTACGGCACGCAGAAAGCGGAAGGTTTGCCCGCGGTGCGGCGCCGGGGTGTTTTTAGCAGAGCATAAAGACCGGTATTCCTGTGGTAAATGCGGGTATACCGAATTCCGGAAGAAATAGCCTGCTTGGATTGGATTGGATGGAGAGCACGGGAGTACAATATAAGTACTCTTCCTCTCACCCTTTCTTTCTATTTTTGCAATCTGATTTGTTCAATCCGTAAGTAACATAGCATAGCACAGCACAAACGTTACAACATTCTCGGGCTTTTGATGTACCCGTTCTCCTTCTTGGGCGCATTCCGCAGCACTTCTGACTGCTCTAACGCCGCCTTCGGCTCGTCCTGTCGCACCACGTCCGTTATGCCAATGACGTGATAGGTCGGCTCGACATCGGTGGTATCCACCTCGTCTAAAACCGCGAAATAATCCAATATCGAGCTTAATTGCTGCTCAAATAGCACTTTCTCCTCTTCGCTCAGTTTTATCCGCGCTAACCAGCCGATATGCTCGATCTCCTCTTTCTTAATCATAAACTTTTTTGCTCCGCAAAAACCTTTGCTAAAAAATTAGTTTCTCTTTTTAGATAAAAAAGAACCCCTGTACTAAAAGAAAAACATGAGTTCTTTTTAAAGCTTCCTTTTTATAAGATTGACGATGACAAGGGCAGTAATCCTCGCAGGAGGCTACGGAACACGACTCAGGCCGCTTACGTTTACCACACCGAAGGCGATGATTCCGCTCGTCAATCGGCCGGTAATCGATTATATTCTGGATTACCTAGCGGGATATGGCTTGAAAGAGTTCGTTATCACCACGAATTACCTGAGGGAGCAGACGATAGCGTATCTCAACAGCAGGAGGAAAGATGTGAAGATCGTATATCCCGAGGAGCCGTCGCCGTTAGGAACCGCAGGCTCGGTGAAAAACGCCGGAATAACCGAGACGATGGTGATCATACAGGGCGACAACATCACGGAGATAGATATAGGAAAGCTCATGACGTTCCACAAAGCGCACGAAGGACTGGTGACCATTGCGCTTCTGCCCGTACCGAATCCGTCTTTATACGGGATCGCGGAGATAGAACCTACAGATGGTCGAATACAGAACTTTAAGGAGAAGCCCGCTCCGAATGCATGCTTCTCCAACCTTGCTAATACCGGCTTGTATATCATAGAACCGGAGGCGATGGAGTATGTGCCGGAGGGCTGCGCATTTGATTTCTCACAGGACTTGTTCCCCACGCTTGTAGCGCAAAAAGAGGTTTACGGGTGCGTGGTTGAAGGATTCTGGACGGACGTTGGCAATTTGGAGGGCTATCTGGAAGCAACCAAATGGATATTGGATTGTAAAGGCGCTGAATGCGCCGCTACTGCGTGGATTAAGGACGGCAATATTCAGGGCACGGTTGCCATTGGCAACCATGCAACGATTGAAAATTCCGTGATACGAGGCCCTGCAGTTATCGGCAACCATGCAACGGTACTCAACAGCAAACTGTATAATTCCGTGGTTTTCCCAGAAGCGCGTCTGGAGAAAGTTACGGTACGGAATAGCGTAATCGAGCAGAATGCCGCGATAGAAAGGGAAGAAATAAGCGATTGCATTAGATAAAGGCTGCGGATGCTGATGCTGATGCTAGAGAGCGGATGTAAATTCCTGTAGAATGAATCTATCTGTACACGGAACGAAGTCGACCGAATGATTGCAAGATATTTTAAAGGCGTTCAGCCGCACATAAACATCGTGGAAATAGAAGCGGAGATTGCTTTTTTACCGGGGCCACCGGAGCGAGCGCTGGAGATCGCAAAGAAGTTTTCAAACTGCGAGCGGGTAACAGTGCAGCGGGAATTTGTTACGTACAAAGGTGAGCTTGTAGGGAAGGAGGTCTGTGCGACTTCAACGGGCGTAGGATGTCCGTCCCCGGCGATCGTGGTGGAAGAGCTTGCAAATTGTGGTGTGAAGACGTTCATACGAGTGGGCACAACCGGTGCAATTCAACTGGATATAGAACTTGGCGAGGTGATAATACCGGAAGCTGCGGTTCGTGACGACGGCACGACGAAAGAATACATTGGCGATGGAGATCCCGCTGCTGTTGCGAACCCAGAAGTTGTTGCCGCGTTACGGAAATCAGCAGCGGAAACAAAAGTGAGCTATCATGCAGGAACCGTGCGGACGAATGACGCTTTTTACTTTACGGTGCGTCTGATTTCGAAGGTGTGATGACGAGCTACCAGCAGTTGGGGTTATTGAGCTTTGATATGGAATGCTCCGCTATTTTCACCGTTGCAGGGCTGAGTTGAGGGGGTTACGTGCGGGTGCCGTGCTGGGCGTTGTTGGCAATCTGGCTAACGATGAGCACGCATATAACGACGAGAAGCAGGAACCGTTAGCCCCGGCATATAAAAAGAAGGCATTAGAAGCGGTAGAAAATGCGATTACGGTTGCGGTTGGTGCGGTGAAATACTTGGATGCGGTTTAAATGGCATCCTTGCAGAAGCGTCTTCTCTAAAGCGAAGCCGCGTTTCTATTTATTCGTTCACCTCACCGGATCCAACCACTTCATGTACTTCTCCTCGCGCGCCTTGAGCACATTGAAGAACGTCTTTTGCAGCACGCCGGTCACTTCGCCCTTCTTACCGTTGCCTATTGTTACGTTGTCGATCTCGCGTATCGGTGCCATTTCCGCTGCCGTACCGGTAAAGAAGGCTTCGTCTGCATTCAATAATTCATCCTTCGATATGAGCTTCTCCACCACTTCGTAGCCCATATCGCGCGCAAGCTCGATGACCGAAGCCCGTGTGATTCCTGGCAGAATAGACGATTCCGCTTCCGGCGTATACAGAGTTCCATCCTTCACAATGAAGACGTTCTCACCCGGCCCTTCAGCTACATACCCTTTCGTATCCAGCAGTATCGCCTCGCCGAAACCCCTTTCCTTCGCGTCTAACGAAGCTAAAATCGAATTGAGATAATGGCCCACCGCTTTTGCGGTAACCGGCAAGGTGCTGGGATCTATTCGTCGCCATGACGAGATCGTACATCGTATACCGCCCTCTGCCGCCTCGTCACCAAGGTACGCACCCCAGGGCCACGCCGCAACTGCGCAATCCACCGGGCACTCCGTGGGGTTCAGCCCCAAATGATGATAGCCAAAGAACGCAATTGGCCGTATGTAGCACGCATCAAGACCATTGATACGAACCGTTTCCTTTATCGCCTCCCCCAGCTCTTCTCGTGTGTAGGGAATCTCCATCTGGTATGCCTCCGCAGACCGATACATTCTCTCTACGTGTTCCTTCAGCCTGAAGATGAACGATCCCTTCTCCGTTGCATAGCACCGAATACCCTCGAAAACGCCAGACCCGTAATGCAAGCCGTGTACAAGAACGTGCACTTTCGCTTCCTTCCAATCTACAAACGCCCCGTTCAACCATATTTTTCCTTCGCCGGTAAAGGCCTCTGCCATCAATATCACCCCTCGTACTATTGTCTTTTTAGTATAAACTCTTTTCTCTTAAGAATACCCGGCTAAAAGGATAAGATCGGCCTGTTGTTTATCTGCCGCTTTATTACCTTCCCTTCAAGCTTTAATTCATGCCAGGCCGCGCGTAATCGCTCTTCCTTTTCCGTATCATCGCCCACCAGAGCAACAAACGATGGCCCTGTACCTGAAAGACTCACACCCTTCACACCGCACTCCAACGCCGTGAGCATCGGTTCGGGGTCAAAATGCAGCGCCGCGCAATACAAAAAGCCATTTAACGTCATCGCCTCTTCAAATCTGCCTCCCAACGCCCATTCATACGCGTGTTTTACCCACGGAGCGATCAATCGTGACCTTTTTACATTGGTATCAGCGGTAAACGCTTTTGTTCGCGGCACGAAGATAAGAACTGCAGATTCTTTCTCCACCCGTTTTATCAACTCCCGCTTCTTATTATCGGTGATTACAATACCACCGAGCGCAGAAGCGCAGGCATCGTCAAACGCGCCGGTTATGGAGACGCCGACATCCAGAGCAGCGTCGACACCTATTCGTATCGCCTCCAATGCCCCGATTGCGCCTTTCGCTTCTCCCCCGATTGCATCCAGTGCGGCAACGACCGTAGCATTGGCCGCCGCGCTGCTGCTCTTCAGCCCGCTTCCAATCGGGATCTCACTCCGCGTTTTCACATGTGCACGTAACGGCAGATCAAACTTCGTCAGCACCAACTCCACGCATCGCTCTATTAGCCGTGTATCCGCCTGAATTCCAGCCGCCTGCTCTATCTCTCCTTCGATCCCTTTGAAATCCTCGCCGAGCTCCACCTCCGCATACGTCCACAAATCGATACCAAAAGCAGAGCCCTTGTAGGTCGCTATTGCATTGATTATGGTCCCTGCTCCACTTGCTTTGCCACGTCCTTTCCCACTTCTCCCTGTGCTCATGCCTTTAATACCTCCCCCTGTGTTTCCAGACTTCTTTGTATGCAGTGCTCAAAACGGATTGATAATTAATGATAGTGATAATAGAGGCAGGGGTAAATAAGCCTACTTTAAAGGATTTTCCACCAAAAATAACCGACAACCAAATTTTTACGGAGATAGTAGCATACCTCCGTCGTACATACCCTTTTCTTATTACGGCCCGCATTAATACAATTATACCTGAAGCTATTCAATTGGCCGCTAATAAATTCAGAGGGCGTAGATATGAACGTATTGGTCTTCTTCAAGCCAGACATAAAGAAGCTGGAGGCAAAGAGTGATGTTACAGGCCTGATAAAGGCTTTGAAGGACGGAGATAAAACTGTTCGGTGGCGAGCGGCGGAAGCTCTCGGAAAGATAAAGGATATACGGGCAATAGGACCTCTCATTCAAACACTTAAAGATAGGGATGACGCTGTTCGCGCGAGTGCCGCGTGGGCGCTTGGAAAGAGAAGAGTGGAAAGAGCGGTAGAGCCCCTCATTCACGCTCTGCAAGATAAAAGAGGGGTTGTTCGCGCGAATGCCGCGTGGTCTCTTGGCGAGATACAAGATGGTAAGGCGGTAGAGCCCCTCATTCAGACTCTCAAAGATGACGATGAAGATAACGTTGTTAGACGTAGGGCAGCAGAAGCGCTTGGTGAGATAAAGGATGTCACGGCGGTAGAGCCCCTCATTCAGATGCTAAAAGATGACGACGACGATCTTCGACGGTCAGTAACAGAGGCTCTTAGAAAGATAGGCACGCCTGCGGTAGAGCCCCTCATTCAGGCTCTGGATGACGAAGATGAAGCCGTTCGCTCTGGGGCAGCAGCGGTTCTTGAGACACTAAAAGAGACTGATACCGTTGAGAGAAAGAAACGCGATTTTAAAGTCCATGAACTCAAAGCAAAGACACGAGTAACAGAGTTAGATGATGTGCAGTGGTATAACAAGGGACTTGACCTGTTTGAACTTGGTAAATATGAAGAGGCGATACGGTGCTACGATAAGGCTTTGGAGAGAAACCCAAACTGTTATCAGGCTTTGAACAGGAAAGGAATTACCCTGGATGTGATTGGTAGTTATGAAAAGGCCTTATACTGCTATGATAGGGCTTTAAAGCTAAAACCAGTAGATGAAAGAGCTTTGAATAACAAAGGACTCGCTCTGAGGCATCTTGGTAGACTTGAAGAGGCTATAGAATGCTATGATAGAGTGTTAGAGCTGAACCCAACGGATGGAAGTGCGTGGAATAACAAAGGAGTCGCGCTGTATGAACTTGGCAGCTATAAAGAGGCAACAAGATGCTACGATAAGGCCCTGGAGATAAATCCGATGGATGCTGACGCTAACTATAATAGAAAATTGGGTTTGGAGAACCTGAAGTAAAACCCCGTTTATTTAGTACGTCATCAATTCATAACAGTGTGATGTGTCCCTGCAAAAGACCCTGCCCTTCCGCATTCTTGGTTGAAAACCTCTAATTGGAGCGAGAAAAAGTGGCTTTGCACCTAAAATACTAATTTCCCATGAATTTAGGTGCAACCATCAGAATAAAAATGCAAAGCTTGCCGCGATACTACGAAATTCGATTGATTACGAAGCGAAAGGCGAAGTCTGAAGATTCATAATGAAGGATTTGGTTTCTGTCGAAGAAGCCGTTGATGCTGGGGCGGAAAAATGCGAAGAAACCTAACATGCGCATTCCAGCATGTTCATCTCCTTATGAATCGTTCAAAACCGAAAGGTTTATAGATACCTTTGGGAATGAGAATTAGCATGAAACTCGAAGAAAAGTTAGTAAAGGATGCGCATGTGCTGTTGCACCCGATAAGATTTAGGATATTGGAATT
Organism: Desulfobacteria bacterium; assembly: GCA_035528755.1. GTDB lineage: Archaea > Halobacteriota > Syntropharchaeia > Alkanophagales > Methanospirareceae > JACGMN01. The sequence goes on from DATKXZ010000063.1 coordinate 30,644, forward strand.
GCTTAAAGAGAAGCCGATGCACATAAATGCGATAAGTATCGCGATGGGAATGGAAAGACGACTCGTTACGTACCATCTAGCTATACTTGAAGAATACGGGTTCCTTACCAGTAAGTACGAAATATCGTTAGAGAAGAAGTCAAAGGGCAAAGCGCTAAGGATATACACGGTGACGGATAAAGTAGCGAAGGTGATTTCTGAGCTAAAGAAGGAGCTTTAGGTGAGGATGAGAAAGATATGAAGCTCCTATGTATGAGTGTGCTCGCAGCCTTAGGCCCATTAGTGAAAATCCCGTGCTCTACACGACAAGAAGCAACAATTGCTGCGCATAAAGGTGGAACTTTGTATGCCCTCTTGTTATGATAGCTATAGGGAGAAGTCATATGGAGCCATTGGAAAGGCTTGCCGAACTTATCAGAGCTAAGAACAGTAGGGATAATGAAATTGCTGATTTTATCGGGCGGCCAAAGAAAGGGGACACGTAGGCGAATACATTGCGGCAAGTATCTTCGGCATTAAACTTGAACAGTCTGCTGCCCATAAGAGCATTGATGGTCGTTTCATCCATGGAAAACTCGCAGGGAAGACCGCAAATAGTAAATGGTACGGAAAAAGGGAAGGGTTGCTTGACATCAACTCTGATCTTTTACCTGATTTTTACCTCGTCATGACAGGCCCAAAATCCGGTGCTATTTCATCACGAGGAACTACAAGGCCTTGGCTTATCTCTTCCGTGTTTCTCTTTGACACTCACGAGCTAGTCAGGATGCTAAAAGCACGTGGTATCAAAATAGGAATAGCAACAAGCGTTAGGGGGCAAATGTGGGACGATGCCGAGATTTATCCCGTGCAGCGAAATAACAATTTAATACTTTCTTCTGATCAAAAGAGAGAACTCACACTCTTTGGATAGACGTTGTGCAAAACTCGAAAAACCGAATCAGCTATGAAAGAAGCTCAAAGAAGGTTTGGGAAGTGTATGAGGTTATTTTGAGTGCAGGTGAACCTGCCCTATCTCGATGAGGATAAAAAAGAGAGGAAACGGCTCCATCAGAATTCCGGTGCAAACATGAATCCCGATGCAAAGCCGTAAAAACCGTTAAATATTTATACTTTGAGCGCGTATCCTTCCTCTATCCAGGAAAAGGAGGAGAAGGGGAAAATGACGAAAGAGGTTGTTATCGTTGGCGGGGGGGTCGCGGGGGTATTCGTGTTACGGAACTTACTCGCGAAGCAGGACGAAGTGGAAGAAGGCTTGCACATAACACTTATAAAGCGAGAGAAAAGCGGCTGGGTCTCCACTTGCGGATTGCCGTTCGCGTTACGTGGGTGGTATGAACTCGAGAGGACCGAGATAAAGAAACCGGAGTTTTACCTCGATCAGGGCGTTGATTTCAAAGTTGAGAGCGATGTGACGAAGCTCAATTTGGATGAGAAAAACGTGGCACTTAAGACGGGAGAAAAGCTAAACTACGATTACCTCGTCATAGCGACGGGAAGGAAACAATCGGTGAAAGAGACAACACTTGACGGCGTTTTTACGTTTAATAACGAAGACGATGCGTGTCAGATTGAAGAGGCTCTGAATGCCAGAGAAGTGAAAAACGCGTTTATTCGCGGTCGCGGCATTATAGGCTTGCAATCAGCAGTAGCGTTTGCCGAACGAGGCATCAAGACCACTGTTCTTGGTGGACCACCTTCGTTGCTACCTTCGAGCTTGGATCCTGACATGGGAGATATCATCAAAGAGCGACTGGAGAAAGAGGGAGTCCGATTTATTCTTGATCGGCGCGAGATAACCGCGATACGAGGAAAAGAAGGCTGGGTGAATTCAGTCGTAATCGGAGAAACGGTAGAGGAGAAAGAGGAGATCCCTGTAGAAATCGTAATCATTGGGAAATGGATGGTTCCTGAAACAGACCTCACAAAGGAGACGGGAATCGCGATAGGGGAAACTGGCGGAATCGTTACTGATCGGTCGATGCATGTGAAGAGAGGAAGAAGCGCGTTGAACAATGTGTATGCCCTTGGTGACTGTGCAGAGGTTGTTGACGGCATCACCTATCGCCCGAAACTGAATCAAATGGCGTCCACTGCGGTCGTTCAAGCACGGGTCATAGCCGATAACATACTGAGTGATATCAAAGATCAACTAAGTTTATATTCCTCGTATGAATACTGTATTAACCCAACGGTAGCGGACATCGGCGGCGGTCTCCTGATGGGCTCCGTGGGTGTGACTACCGATGCCGCAAACCGTGCAGGAATGAAAATAATAAGTGGTAAGGCGACGAAACTAATCAAGGCGCGCTACTTCCCCGGTGCGACATCGCTGACCCTGAAACTGATCTTCGATGCATTCACCAAGAAATTGATAGGCGCGCAGATGGTCGGCGAAGCTACCGTTGCTGAGCGTGTAAACGAATTTGCAGTAGCTATCCGCACCGGTATGACCGCAGCGGAGCTGCGAAATATGGAACGGTGCTTCGACCCGTCACTTGCACAATTGGAGGACGTAACAGTAGACGCTGCAAACAACGCCTTGAAGAGCGCATAAGTCTTAATAAAGCGAAACCAAACTTTTTCCTTTCTTTTTTTCTAGTTCGTTTACGTTGTGCCTTTTTGGAACTTTGGAGAAATAGAAGGCCATATTATAGGAATAGAATGCAAGGCATGCTTACAAAATATCACCAATCAGCCGCTTCGCCCACTTCAGCTTCTTCTTCTTCCGTGCGGTTACCTGCTCATCCTCGAAATCGAACCCGATGAGTTCGATACTACGCGCACCACATTCCTTCGCCAGGAATACACACCGGTCGCCATCAGTGAACCCACCGAAGTTATACACGTTATGAAGCGGCTTGCTTTGCGTTGTGCAGAGCACGTTCTCGGTTAATGCGGGCAGCACCTTCTTCAGCATGGGTATATTGTCGCCGTGCGCGTGCACCACAAGTATCGAGCCAAGCCGGTTTGCCGTAATAATATCCGGAATCGTGCCGTCAAGGTCGGTGCACACGATATCGGGTATTATAGCATTGCGCAGAAGAACGGAAGTGGCACCATCCGCCGCTATCACCACAAAATCACGAGCCAAGAACGAGCCCTCAAACTCGTTTTCCTTAGTCTTTAGTTCGCGTTCCAAGCAGGGTGCATTGCCGCAGATGAGCACTCGTTTACCTCTTATAAGCGCTTCTATTTCCTGTCTTATGGCGTTCTCCGTACTCGTTACCTTGTACGTCGTTATCTCAGAAGCCACCCTCGCCGCTTCTTCGTCCTTCGCTCTGTCAAAACCAAAATCCTTCAGGATCTCCTTATAGATCGGCTCCCAATCGCTGTACCTCATCGCTCGCACACGCTCGTTAAAAAAGAAAAGAAAGGTTAATCAATGTAAATGTTTTTAAGAAAATATTAAAGGGAACGTGTTGCAAGGATGGTAGTATAGATAGATGAACGCTGAGAAAAGCAAACCCAAGCGCAAGACGAAAAGTAAAGGTAACGGGAAAGGTAAAGGCAAAGGAGCAGGAATAGAGGAAGTGACAGGCAAAGAAAGGGCGTTGCAAGTAATATTTGGCTGTGGACGAATCGGTTATGCTATAGCAAAGGAGTTAAGAGGGCTGGATTTGAACGTGCTTATCGTGGACATCGATGAGAAGAAGGTGGAATTACTCAAGGACGAAGAGTTCATTGCGTTTGTCGGAGACATAAGCGACCCTGAAGTGACGCGAAAGGTTCTAAGCGAAGGAGTAGCGGAAGCGGTTTTTATCGTAAGTAACGACTGCAACGGGAACAAGCAAGCACTGAAGAATGTAAAGAAAGAGGCCCCACAGGCTCGTGTAGTCGTGCGTGCTGTCGAACCCACAGATAAAGAGGATTTAAAGGAGTTGGGCGTTGATGTGGTCCTCTCCATCCCTGATATAACCGCAAGAATCGCAATAGGACAGTTAGAGAGCGCGAAATCGTTGAGGAGAGCAAAGAAACTGGCTGCGATGATAGAAGAGTTAAAAGAGCACGAAGAAGAGCGATTGGGTATTGTGGTTCACGACAGCCCTGATCCTGATGCAATAGCTTCCGCTCTTGCACTCAAGCACATAGCAAAGCACGTAGGTGTATCTGCGGATATAACGTACCGCGGGGAGATAGGGCATCATGTGAATCGCGCTTTCGTGAATATCTTAGGGATAGAGATGGTACGGATAGAGCACGAGGACGATTTGAAAGGCTACAGCAAGTTGGCGCTTATAGACGCCAGCGTTCCCGGGATGAATAATCCCTTGCCACCAGAGGATAATGTGGATATCATCATAGACCATCATACCGCGAATAATAAAGGGAAAGTAAACGCCGATTTTTTTGATATCCGACCAGATACCGGTGCAACGTCCACGATACTGACAGAATATCTGCGGGAATTGGAAGTGCCCGTGGATAAAGTGTTGGCGACCGCGCTTTTACATGGAATAAGAACGGATACAAGTGGCTTCAAGCGCGAGACGCACCCCGCGGATTTCTCCGCCGCCTCATTCCTCCATTTAAAGGCTGATAAAGACCTCTTAGATCAAATAGAAACACCGCCTATGTCCACAGAGATGCTGAACGTTGTCGGCGATGCGATCAGAAATAAGAAGATAAAGGGGAGCTACTTAATCACGAATGCCGGCATGGTGGCGAATCGTGACGCTATCCCTCAGGCAGCTGATTATCTGCTCAATCTGGAAGGGATCGCAACGGTTGTCGTAATAGGGCTCTACGAGGATATGGCATTCATTTCCGGGCGGAGCAAGGATGTCCGGGTGAATATAGGCGATGCTTTTGCACGCGCGTTCGGGGAGATCGGCTCTGCAGGTGGACACGCCTCGATGGCTGCTGCGCAGATACCGCTTGGCATCTTCAGCGGGCTCAAGGACAAAGAGACCATTATGCAGCTCGTAGAAGATGCGGTGACAAAACGATTCCTAGCGGTGATGATGAAAGAGGAATCGAGCGAATAATTACACGCACGCACGTTCGTTCTCGTTTTTCTTCTAGTTTTCTTTTCAGAGCTTTACCATCTGAGCATGCGGTACGCCATCAACGAAAATCACACAGGCTTCTTCGATAAAATCGTTGTCGACGGCGCATTTTATCGTGCGTTTACCCACTAAATTCGCTATTGTTGCACGCTGTAACGACGTGATTACTTCACCTTCCGTCGCTTCTTCGCCTTTGTAAAAGCGTTCCGAGATTTTCAAGGAGAGCTCTCCTTCTTCAAAGCTCCTCCCTATCAAATCCTTGTCGCAGACTGCTACGAGCAGCCCAGACTCCGAGTTGTATTCTTTGATATACATCACTTTGCTCGCTCACACTAGTAAGCAAAAGGATACGATATCTTAAAGGTAAAAGTTATAAGGTTCACGATAGTATAAGATTGTAGAAAGAGATAGCGGCTGGAAGGCGTGGGGCTCGTAGCTTAGTCCGGTTGGAGCGCTCGGCTGATAACCGAGAGGTCTGGAGTTCAAATCTCCGCGGGCCCATAATACTCACTTCCTAAAACGAGAAGAAGCGCTTTACCACAGGAAGAGTAGGCAGAAAGGTGAACAAATGGGGAAAGGGATGGGAATCGAGACGAGGGTGATTTTGATCGCGCCGGATTCTGAGATAACGCCCGGGCAGTTGAAGAGCAAGATTCTGTCGATCATCAGCGACGATGCACGCCTGACCGGCTCGGGTGTCCTGGTAAAAGAGACCTGTTACGGCGCGTTAGTGGAAGGCGAAGCAAAGAGAATAAAAGAGATAGCAGAGGAAGTGAGAAAGATGGATCCGAACGGGATCTTTTCAAAACCGCGCGGGTTCCCCATTGGTGACCAACGGATATGTAGGGCCACGAGAAAAGGAGGCCCTCGACCAGGTTTCCATCAATTAGAGCTTGAATATCAACTGCTTCCCAAGGTGAGAGGGGCGTTGAACAAACTAGGAAAGAAAATCGGTGGTCAAATTGAGTGAAGATGAAGAGAACGAAGAGGAAATTAACGACGAGGAGAGCGTCTTTCATAAGAAACTGAAGATAAAATTAAAGGAGAAGGGGAATGAAGGAAGGATAACGTTGCTTAAGGATTATCTGGACTTTCTGATACGGACAAATAAAACCCTTCCTCCTGATTTTCCCACGTTTGTACGGGAGATTATGGGTCTGGATGAGAGGGGCGGGTTTCTCCACATACGGATATGGCACGAGAACAGCGAGCTTGTGAATTTCGCGACGGCACGGGGTTACGAGTACAAAATAGATATCTATGATTAACGAGGAGGAGTTCCTGGTGGGTGAGGCTCTTGTGGGAGAAGAGCCGGAAATAGCACATATTGATCTGATTATAGGCAGTAAGAGATCTGCTGTGGGCACAGCATTTGCCTCTGCGCTTGCCCAGCCTCGGCAAGCACACACGCCGATCCTTGGCGTCATTCGACCTAATCTTCCCACCAAACCAGCGACACTCGTCGTGCCGAAGGTGAGCATACGAAACCTCGCCGATGCGGAAAAGATGTTTGGGCCTGCTCAAAGTGCTGTTGCCAAGGCCGTTGCGGATGCCGTGGAAGAGGGCATTATACCGAAAGCGCACGTGGAAGAACTCGTGGTTATCGTTTCCGTGTTCATCCATCCTCGAGGCAAGGATTATCAGAGGATCTACCGGTACAACTATGCTGCGACAAAGCTTGCACTCTCACGAGCAATTCAGAAGTTCCCGAATATCGATAAAGTTTTAGAAGAGAAAGATAAATCAATACATGCTATGATAGGATTCAGGATAAATAATCTTAAAAACCCGCCCTATCTGGAGGTTGCACTGGACATTCCAGACTGGAGGAGGGTAGAAGGGATTATCAGAGCCTTACCGAGAAGTGACGCGATCATAATCGAGGCGGGCACACCGCTCATCAAGCGATATGGCGTTGAAGTGGTGCAGAAGATCCATCAGTTGAGGCCCGAGACGGTTGTGCTTGCCGATCTCAAGACGTTGGACACGGGCAACTTAGAAGCACGGATGGCTGGCGATGCAACTGCCGACGTGATCGCGTTTTCGGGATTAGCGCCCGTGAAAACGATGGAGAAGTTTATCGAGGAGTGCAAGAAAGTTGGCGCACTCTCTCTGATGGATACGCTGAACGTGCAAGACCCTGTGGCAGTACTTGAGAAGCTCACGGTGAAGCCGAACGTCGTCGAGTTGCATCGAGCAATCGATGTGGAACAGGCTCAGGAGAGCGCATGGGGCGATATCGGCGAGATACGACGCGTGTGCGGGAACAACGTGCTCGTCGCTGTCGCGGGCGGCATACGCGTGGACAAGGTAGAAACAGCGCTGGATGCCGGGGCGGATATTCTCGTAGTTGGTCGCGCGATTACCGCGGCAAAGGATGTGAACGGCGCGGCGAGAGCGTTCCTGCAGCGGATGGGCGTCGAAGAGGTGGATCAGTTCAGGGTGATGACCGATTTTTAGCGTGATATCTCAAGCGTTGGCCAAGGCAAGGTGGAGATGGCGAGGATACTGCCCGTTGATAAATGTAATTGAAAATAAGGAGGATAGCGGCCAATACCTGTGAGGCCCCACTTCTAATCGCTTATTTGGCCGAGGTTTTTATGATTAGCAGGGCCCATATATAAGTATGGGAATAACTAACTTTTGGAACTATATCAAGGATAGGTTAAGCACTTTTGCAAATATCGTAACACTCCTCACGTTTTCCGTTTTTCTAGCTAGCTATTTCTCTGGTTGGATTAAAATGCTTTTATCTTTTCTGACGATTAGTATCGATATCTTTTGGCTCATAATGGCAATTATAGCACTAGTTCTCATTATAATAAACATCAACAAAATCTCCCCGCTGGGCCGGAAATGCGCGAAACTATTAACTCTAGCAAAATTACCGATAACACTTGATAAAGCGATTACAGTTGAAATAGATCCAAAGTGGCATAATCCGGTAATGTCCCACAAACCGTGACTTTTATAAACACCCGATTTAATAACTTATTCCATGGCCGGAGCAAATTCAAAAGGGCAGATATGTTTGAATCGGGATTGCCCGGACTACCGAAAGAGGAACACGGGTAACATCATCAAGAAAGGCTTTAATGCCAAGGGCAATCAGATGTTCAAATGCA
>DATKXZ010000064.1:0-13800 GCA_035528755.1 Desulfobacteria bacterium
CCCCAGATGAGGCGTTTATCAGGAAACTGAGCATCGGGAGTATCCTTGGAATGTTCCTCGTGTGGAACTAAAAGGAGGTACGTTTATGAATGTGAAAGGTCTTATGGATAGTAGGCGAAATAATATTAGGACTCAACAAGAAAAATATATAAGTATATCATAATAAAGCTTTAGGGTGTTTTGATTTCCTGCTACGAAGTTAGGATAGACAATCAAAAAGAGCTTCGCAGTATTCCTGCTATTTGCATTCGTACATCGTTCAATCGCTATTCATCCCTTACCTTATTGTCGGGTGATATTCAGCTTCAAAGCGGTAAAACTCTTTATGTTCACATATTATTCAAAACTAACAAGAGTACGGGAAAAAATGGAAATCAAAGACCTGTTAGAGATTTCAGCGGAGATACGGGACTCTATAAGGACTTACCTTTCGGAGTCCACGGACCATGGCGAGGTAGTCAAAATAAGGGCGCAGGACGTAACGAGAAGAGTAGATCTGTTCGCGGAAGAAGCGTTAGAGAATGCGTTGCAGAGCCGTAACCTCTGTGCGCGGATAATCTCAGAGGAATTGGGCGATCATGTGTATCCGGAAGGCTGCGAACCGGAATTCACACTCATCTTCGACCCGATAGACGGATCGACCAACGCTACCCTGGGAATTCCGTTCTTCTGCTCTTCGATTGCGTACTCGCCGAACGTGGCGCACATTGCGTTTGACGATATCCAGGCGAGTGTGGTTGCGACCATCTATGGCAAGACCTATTACGCGGTGAAGGGCGAACACGCATGGGTGGATGGTACGCAGCTCCCGCGTGTCATAACTGGGAAGACGAAACGCGCGTTCTCCATCTACACCTACGGTGCGAGTTCGATACCGGAGCCGCTACTGCAATTCTTTCAGGGCAATAGGAAGAAGGTCATTCGTGTGCTGGGCAGTATAGCGATGGAGATCTGCCTGGTTGCCGAAGGGGCGTTGGACGCAGTAATAGATGTGCGTGACCTGGTAAACGGCTATGACATCGCCGGTGCCGCTTTGATCTTACGAGAAGCAGGAGGAACGATAACGGATTTAGAGGGCGACGAACTAAGGACCGAAGTAGGAGAAACGCACAATCTTTCCCTCATTGCTGCTTTGAAGCCCGATATTCATGCAGAAATGCATGAGATTGTGTCGTCAAAATAGAATGAAGACCTTTCAAAGGCATTCAATAAGTTCAAGCCATTCTTCCTCGTTAGTTTAGCGTCGCTTATTATCTTTCGAATCATCCCTTTTCCAATGTCTTCGCCAGGATGAACGGTAATGAGCGTAGTTCTCCCGACGGGATGGCGCATGAATAGGTGACTGCCTTTTTGTCTAAGTTGTTTGAATCCAATCTTTTCAAGTGCTTTTATTACAGTTTTAGCGGGAAGTGGTTTGATCTTTTGCATCTCTATTTGACGTTCTGGACGATCTCCCTTATATTACTTTATTCGAAGCACCTTACAAAAAGAGGAGATTATATAAAACTCAAAAATTTAGACAGTAACTTCAACCTTTTGGACACCCACAAATGCTAAAGGAACCTCCTCGGCGATTCCCGATTCAACCTCTAAGTAGAGCTGTATAGCCTCCTTTATCCTTTCCCTCAACTCATCTAAGGTCTTAGCTTGCGTATGGCAGCCTTCCAGCTCGGGTACCGATGCGACGTATATCCCATCTTCATCCTGCTCGATAACGATGGTGAATTCCTTCTTCATCTTACTTTCATCCTTAACTACAATATTTAAAAGGTTTTTCATAAAGGCCGTTTATATTCTTTTTCAGCAGCCGTGTGCTGAACCCGCCAGAAACCACAACCACTGGGAAGTGAAGGACAAAAGTAAAATGCGGATAGCGATAGTGAAGAAGGACAAGTGCCAGCCGAAGAAGTGCATGTACGAGTGCATCAAGTACTGCCCGATGGTACGTACCGGAGAGGAGACGGTAATCAAGGGTGAAGATAGCAAGCCGATCATATCAGAGGAGCTGTGTGAGGGCTGCGGGATCTGCATAAAGAAATGCCCGTTCTCTGCTATCTCTATTATTGGCTTACCGGAGGCGCTGGAGGGCGAAGAGGCGCATCGGTACGGCGAAAACGGGTTCGTCCTGTACGGTATGCCGATTCCCAAAACGGGGAAGATAACAGGGCTTTTAGGCCAGAACGGGATCGGAAAGAGCACGGCTATTAATATATTGTCAGGGTTGCAAGTGCCGAACCTCGGCAACGTCGATGCTGAGGTTCGATGGAACGAGATAATCAAGCGCTATGCCGGCTCAGAACTGCAGAATTACTTTGATAAGCTCTCGAAAGAGCGAATTAAGATTTCTTACAAGCCGCAATATGTGGATGCGATCCCGAAATACTTCGATGGTACCGTGTCCGAGCTGCTGGCAAGCACGGACGAGACCGGCGAGTCGGGAGGTCTTGTAAAGGCGTTTGAGCTCGAATTGGCACTGAATACTGATATAAAGGCACTCAGTGGCGGCGAACTGCAGCGAGTTGCGGTGATCGGCTGTCTGATACGGGATGCTGATTTCTACTTCCTGGACGAGATAACGCCGTATCTAGATATTTATCAGCGTGTGCAGGTGGCAAAGGGGATACGGACCGTTTTGAAGGCGAAGCCGGTGGTTGTGGTGGAGCACGACCTCGCGATCCTGGATATGGTCGCGGATTACGTGCATCTTTTGTATGGCGCGCCGGGCGAGTACGGCGTGGTGACCATGCCGAAGAGCACGAGCAGAGGTATAAACGAATATTTGAGCGGTTTCTTACAGGCGGAGAACGTGCGGATACGGGATAAGCCGATTGAGTTCACTGCGCATCCGCCGCGTGAGAAGCTTGAAGTACGTGACGTTTCCATCGAATACGACGGCTTTGAGAAGAGCTATGGTGAGGACGGCTTCGTATTGGAGGCGCAGCCGGGTAGTATCGAAGAAGGCGAGGTACTGGGCGGCGTTGGGCGAAATGCAATAGGTAAAAGTACGTTTGTGAAGGTTCTGGTAGGCGATATAGAGCCAACAGTCGGGAGCGTAGCGTCTGACATTACCGTTTCGTACAAGCCGCAGTACATAAAGGGCACGTTGGACATGAAGGTCAAGGATTTCATCTATTCGCTCAAAGAGGGTGGATTAACCGACTCCGATGAGATTGATGTGGTACGCCCGCTGGGGATACCGGAGATCGAGGAGAAGTGTATAAGCAATCTCAGCGGCGGCGAATTGCAGAGCGTGGCGATTGCTGCATGTCTTTGCCAGGATGCCTCGTTCTACGTGCTGGACGAGCCGTCGGCGCATCTCGACGTGGAGCAGAAGGTTCGGTTGATCAAGACCCTGCGGCGGTATGCGGAACGAAGAGCGGTAGCAATGCTGATCATTGACCACGACATTTATGTGATCGATCTGTTGAGCGATCGGCTGATGGTCTTCGGGGGCACGCCGGGAGTCCGCGGCGAGATAAAAGGATGCTTTGAGATGCGAGAGGGCATGAATATGTTCTTGAAAGAGCTGGGTGTAACCTTCAGGCGCGATGAGAGCACGCTCCGGCCACGGATAAACAAGATCGGGTCGGCAAAGGACCGGGAGCAGAAAAAGAAAGGGAAGTATTATTATTTGTGAGCTTTGCTTTTGTTTTCCTGCTTTAGGTTGGAAACGTGCACATAACTTATCGTAGACAGAATCCTAAAGTTCCAAACCCATTATGCTCGCGAGTATCAAGTAATAACCAGCCAACCCTTTCCAGCGTCCCCACTTCTCCGCGATTGTACGTGCCTCATTGCCGGAGATTTTGCGATCATTGCAGTAATAATGCGCGATATGCCGTCGCAGCCCGAGGTCATCGGCCGGTATGGCTTCTAATTTGTGCATGCCGCGCAGCATCGTCAGCTCTGCGGTCCATACGCCGATGCCTCTTATCTTAACCATTTCTTTGATAATTTCCTCGGCATCTTCGTAGGTTTTGAAATGCTCTAAATCCAGGTTTCCTTCTGTTATGGATTTAGAAATATCGTGGATATACTCAGCTTTGCGCATACTCAAGCCGCAGTTACGGAGTTCTTCGACGGTCGCAACCGCTATGTTTTGTGGTGTGGGAAATGCGTAATAGACTTTGTTGTCTAACGTCAGCGTAACACCAAACGTTTTGATCACGTTGCGTTCTAACACGTGCGCCACGTTGAGCGAGATCTGCTGCTCTATGATCGAGTCAACCAGCGCTTCAAAGATGGTGGGCGTGGTCGGGCTTTTTAAGCCTCGTAATCTTTGGGTCACCGTTTGCATGATCTTGTCGTTTCTGACCGCGTCGTAAAACGCAGTGAGGTCAAGCGAGAAATTAAAAAGTGAACGGACCAAATCTTCGATTTGCTGCTTCTCCTCATTAGCGATTGCTTCGTTAGATTGTAATTCCACGGACAACGCAGAGTCATCAACAGAGCCAGACGAGGTGATCGTAACAAGTACCAGCTTACCATCAAAGCGGAGAACCTGCCAGTACTTGTCGTTATCGTAGGTGCGGATCTGGGGATCGCCGCCTGCGAAAATGGTGGCGCTGAGATTGAAATCGAATGGTGGTACGGGTGTTAGCGTGAGGTTCATATCTCAGTAGAAGCCTTGAATGATTAAAGAGTTTTGAAGCCAATTTTTCTTTGAATGATAAATGTGTCATGAAGCCCCAAAGCCATTTCAATTCTCATCTCCAGAGGCTAATTCTTCCCATATCAATTTTTGAAGTCCCCACGGAAGCTCATCACTAACCTGATTCATCACAATGATTACAGTATCTTCTCCTAGCTCTGTTTTCATCTCCTGAATAAAGCGGTTCGTGTAAAACTCACCTTTCTTGTATGCAAGCTCTATTCGTGTAAATACCTCTTTAATCAAATATGCCTCTATAATCTTAAGATTCGTTTCTTTATTTTAATCGTCAGGCAGATCAAATCTCAGTTTATGCAGTAAAATTAAATCATCAAAACAATCCTTTCCTTGATCTAAGGTTACCCTTGTTGCATTGAATAAACCCTTAGCAAGCTCTTCTCGGACCTCTTTCTCAGGGAAATCAGTATGAAGTTGCCGCAGCTCTTTTAAGCACGCTTCCAGCTCAGGCCACTGCTTTGCTTCTCCGTAACAGTTTCTTGCATTGAATAAACCCTTAGCAAGCTCTTCTCGGACCTCTTTCTCCGGATGATCGGTATACAGGTTTCGCAGCTCTTCTAAGCACGCTTCCAGCTCAGGCCACTGCTTTGCTTCTCCGTAACAGTCTGTTGCATTGAATAAACCCTTAGCAAGCTCTTCGCGGACCTCCTTCATTACGCTCTCTGGATGGTCTTGGGAGAATCTCGTATAGCTCTCAACCCATTTACTGATATCCGCCTTTTCAATCTCAAAAAAGGGATAAGAACTGAGATTGCCTGTAAACAAAACAAGAGCTGAAAAATATTCCTGCGTCAAGCCAAGGGAACTATTTAGTTCACCCCATATCTCATTGAGTATTTCGAGAGTTTTTTGTGCAACCCCCTTTTTGAATCGTGGAAGGACAAAAATGTTAAAGGAAATTCTGAGGGGCATGTAGCGAAGTAAACGGGGTAACCAGAACCTATTAAAGTTTTCTTTTGGAATGAATTCGGATTTCAGATAATCTGCGAAACGATCAAATTTAAACACATAATCTCGTTCGGACATGACTAAAATATCAGTAGAAGCGGTGCTTACCTCCTGGATGATGTTCGCAAGAACTTCATATTGCCTCGGAAATAATGCTTTTTTCAAATGTTCCTTATCATCTTCCCACTTAAGAGGTGTAATGAGTGAAAGGACATCGATGATCTCTCTCACATCTTTTTTCGTTTTCCCTGTGTTATAAACAATATCCTCGATGTATTTCTCAACGCGTTCCCCGAGAACGTCCAAGGAACTACCAACCTCTCCTTTCTTCAAGAAGTATTCAGCGGTAACCATAGCGTCTACGAAATTGTTCCTGCTCGATTCCACTATCTCGCGAGCTTTATCTTCATCAATTTCGCTAAAATTCTCTCTCAAGAACTCAAATAGAGGGCTCGTTTTTAGTTCCGTGCTCTCTACATTCTTTACCCCTTTCTCGCGTAAATCACGCATAATGAGTTCTTTAAATCCAGATCGCCCGATCAACAAAAGTCTAAGATCCTCATCGGTTGATGCTGGATTCAAGACAAAATCGATTACTTTGTCTCTGTATGGATACTGCAGTGCTTCGTCCACTATGATTAATGTTTTTCGCCTGAACGGTTTCGAAGTGAAATAGTTATTTGGATGGATGAAAAAAACATCACAGTCGTGACTTTCTGTGGGTGCATTACCTGATTCTTACAACTAGGATTTCTAAAATCCAAGGTAGTTTTTCAGTGTTATTAATCCATTGTTACGATGTAACGCCTTGTAATAAACCATATTTTTGCCTGATACAGCCTATAAGAGTCCCTTTCTCATTTTAATACCTAATTCACGCACTTTCTCAAAGTCCTTATCCTTTTGCGATCTGAAAAATGCATGCAATATTATTCGCACGACTTCGGACTTTGTCAGTTCAATGTCTTTTGAGTTATTCGTTATGTATTCTATGCGCTCTGCTATATATTCATCAACCCTTGTCAGTATTACTTTATCCCTTTTCATTGATTGTTACATTGTAACGGGGTATATATAAACTTTTTCTACAGTTCATACCTAACCTGTAAGAACTGCGTAATGCACCCCTTTCTGTTAATTTTTGCGCAAATTCTAGTGCTAAGCGCGTTTTGCCAGTCCCTCCTTCTCCCACAATAATGCTTATCTTGTCATCGGGATTGTTCCAAAACGTATTCTGTTCTTCGAGTTCTTCGCCTCTCCCCACAAATTTATAGTCAATTGCTTTATTTTCCGTTCTTCCTTTAAACTCTTCGAGTGTTAAAAAGGGGTTTTCCCGGATAGACTTGACAATCTCATTTATTTCTGCTTTAAATGTTTCCAAAATATTTTGAATCTCAGCAGCAATTTCTTCTTCTGCTTTCTTTTCGATTGCTTCCTTCAAAAGGCTCTGATAGTCCTCTAGAGAGATATTGGCAGTCTTTTGTAAATGTGCAGTTACCTTCTCTTCTTCTTCCTTGCTCCACTTTTCGGGATGTATCTCAAGCTCGCCAGCCGAAACGGTAATTATACCAAAGAACGTTATCGCGGGATGTACATCGATCTCGATGCCGCGTTTTTGTAGCCATTCCTTCAATTTTTTAAGCTTTTCTTTAGCCATTTGAATCTAAACGCGAATCTCGGATTATGAGGTTAACAACAGATCCTCCTATCATCTTATTTCATTTTCATATAGTCTACACAACCTACTTATATCTTTCCATTCTTCGCAGCTTTTTTAGCTGTGAACCCTTAACTAACAGATACTGAGTACGAAAATGACCCCTATCCGAACGACGACAAGCATCTGCCCCGTTTGCTATCGCGTTATCGACGCGGAAGTGTACGAAGCGAACGGCGCCGTGTGGATGGCAAAGCGCTGCGAGGAGCACGGTTCGTTTACGGACTTGTGCTGGTCTGATTACGATTTGTACAAGCAATTTCAAGTGAACGATAGCGCGGGAGCAAGGAGCGGAGGAGCAACAGCTACAGAGTCTGATGAGGACTGCCCCTTCGCCTGCGGTCTGTGCTCGCGGCATGCCTCTGATACCGTTTTAGGTGTTATTGACGTAACTGAGCGCTGCAACCTGAGCTGTCCTACCTGTTTTGCTAAGAGTGCCGATGATACTGCTAAACCAGATCCTTCATTAGACGACCTCAAAGCGATCATCGACAATTTCGCCGCGAATACCAATGCGTCGGGGCTGCAGTTCAGTGGTGGCGAGCCCACGCTCCGAAACGACTTGCCAGCGCTGATTGCATATGCACGCACGAAGTTCGAGCACGTGGAAGTGAACACGAACGGTGTGAAAATGGCAGAGAGCGCTGAGTTTTGTAACGCAATGGAATCCGCCGGCCTGAGTGTTGTGTATCTTCAATTCGATGGCGTTACCGACGAACCTTATAAAAAATTACGTGGTCGAAACCTGCTTGACGTAAAGCTCACGGCGATCGAGAACCATCGCAAAGCCGGGCCAAAACCCGCGATCGTGCTCGTGCCCACCATCGTCAAAGGCGTCAACGACGACCAGATCGGCGATATTATCAGGTTCGCCGTCGAGAACAGCGATATTATTCGCGGCGTTAATTTCCAGCCCGTTTCCTTCTGCGGGCGTACCCCTCCCAACCGCAACCAAAGAATAACGGTCTCTGACGTCATTCACAAAATAGAGGAGCAAACCGAATTCCTTTGTAAAGACGAGTTTTTCCCACCGTCAGTGATGAGCGTGCTGCTCGGCACGCTGGGCAACGCGGAAGTGGGCTGTCATTTCTCCTGCGGCGCGCTTTCCTATCTCGTTCTCACTAAGGATGAAAATGAGAAAAAAGTAGAGCCGATCACAAAGTACGTGGACATGGAACGATTAGCTGAAGCATACAAGAAAAGTGGCAAGATCGCACCACTCACCGCATTACGAACCTTCCACCCGAGTCTCTTGAAAGATTTGTTCGTCAGCTTCATCAAAAGCCGCGATTACGAAGATCTGAGCGATCTCCATTTCAATCTCCTCTTTATCGGCGCTATGCATTTCATGGATCCTTACAACTTCGATTGCGCGCGTGTACGGAACTGCGTGGTTCACTACGGGCTGCCCGACGGCCGCATTATACCGTTCTGCGCCTACAACAACCTCCACAGACCCGGGAAAAAACCAAACGACACAAACGTTCTTTAGACGAGAGAACGTTTACAGGAGCAACCCGGTCGTATGCTCTGCATTACCCACTGATTTGCCGAGATCTTCTGCGGTAATCGTTTCACCTGTCTTCTTGTTTGCGAGTTTGAGATCAGAGATAAGTGCAGGATATTCGTTATAGGTTAGGTTAGTGGGGATGATGCCGAGGACTCTTCGCCTGAACGTCCATGACGAATGGGAATACGACTGTACAACGAAGTGTATCGTTTCGTGCTCGTTCTCGCCTGATACGGTAAACGTGGGGATCTTTCCTCCTGATACCGCTACGTTCAGGTCCGTGAACTCGTGCAGGTTGCTGCCGTCAAAGAACGATATCTCTTTCTTAACCGCTTTGCCAAGCAAATACGGCCTGAAATAAGTCAGAACACCCCCGTTCTCGAAATGGAATATGCCCCAGTACCACGGTATTGCGGGTGCAGTCACAAAAACACGCTGGAAATACGCACTCCCCTGAATTGGTTTATTCTTGAGTCTCCCGCCTAGATCCAGATGATTTAATCGTATTATCGAATAGCCCATATTACCGAGGTACGTATGTGAACGATACGTGGGCAGCGTGAAATCGTGGTCATTCCCCGCTTTTGCACTAAATTCGAAATCATCGCCAATTTGTACGGTGTTCTCTGTTTTGTTTATAGAAAAATGAGTGGGTGTACTGGAATCCGAGGAGAGCCCTCTATCAGATACATGTAGACTGCACTGCTCAAGAAGGAAGTTGTGGTGCATCGTTTCACCGTCAAAATACCAGGCAGCGACCGCACCGTCGAGATTGCTCCGGTCCATCGGATGGTTCAATCTAATCTTCAGATTGTTGCACTCGATCTCGGGTACGTTCTTCGTGGACCAGAGGATCATTAATTGCCGCGGGGCTGCCGGATTTTTCGGATTATCGAAGAAGAACAGCCAAAACCACCACCACCACGCGCCACGAGGCATGGGCTCGTTCTGTATATCGAAAACTTTCTGTTCTAACTCACTCACCTTCACGTTATTTTTGGGTTCCATTTTTCATCGATCTCGTACTTTTACGAGGACGCTTTTGAGTATATTCCACGCCAGTCACGAACGAGCACGGTAGTTCTAGTATAGTATAGACGCTACCCCTGTATCTATCGCTTCTTGAGAGCAATGATATACTCGCTGCCACTCAACTAACTTTTAAGTCGCGGAATATGATGAATTTTTTACGTTTCTTAAACGTTTCAAAAACTGTTTTGACGCGTAGGTTTCGCAATTCCTTTTACCCGTACATGTACTGATTCGGTTCCGCACCGACGCCCTCGCCCCGATACGCTGCTTTCTTTTGCTGCTCCCGTATTCGCGCTTCAAATGATTCCGCGCTCTTCTTCAGCATCTCCTCGATCTTTTCGGTCTCCTTTATCTCCACCCCTGACAACTGCTTAAACGCTCGCAGCGCGCGTGCACACGCTCGCAAATCTTCTGGATAGCTGCCGACGCCCAGAATCGAATAGCTCTCGATCCCGAGCTTCGACGCAAATCCCGGAAGCAGCCCGGTCTTGCGGATAATGGTGTATCGCCCGATATTCTTCCGCGTCATCTTCCGCAGGTTCTCGGGTATCTCCTTCTTCGAACCTTCGAAACAGCCTATATACGCCTCTACTTCCTCTTTGGCTTTTCTAAACGGCTCTTGCGACGGGAGAATGACCCCTAAGGTATAGAGCTCCTGCACGTTAAGCGTTCGTGCGAGCTGCGCCACACCCTCCGCCTGCTTGTACGCCGATTTCGGGATGTATTCGATCTCGGGATATTTGCCGACATAACAGAACAAACGCTTCGCCGCACTGTACCAGAGTTCGTCATGCGGGATCTCGAATTCCTCGTCTCGCGCTTCTGCCATCGGTGGGAAGTCATAGGAATAAAAGCTCACGACCTTCTCCGAATCCGTTAAAAGCTCCTTGAGGTGATACGGTATGAGATTCCCCATGGGCGGAAAGCCTGCAATTAAGATATTTGCCCTGTCCATTATCCCCGCTTTGAACTTCTCCTCATCCACGTCCCAGTGACAACTAAACTCCTCGATTTCAAAACGCTCTTCTGGTCTTAACCCGCTCATTGCTTATCTATAAGCCCCGAAGCTATTTATATCATTCGCGGGTTATAACTTGTTTGTTGATGAGACTACGCAGTCTCAGCGTAACGTAAAGTGAGTGGAGATTACCGACGAAATGAAAGAGGAGAGGTACGACGTTGTCGTTGTAGGAGCAGGCCCTGCAGGTAGCGTAACGGCGAGGAAAGCCGCTGAGCATGGCTTAGATGTCCTTTTACTCGAACGGAATCAGGAGATCGGCGTGCCAGTGAAATGCGCAGAGGGCGCGGGCAAAGAGCTCGAGCAGTTCGTTACGCCAGATAAAAAATGGATCAGCGCTGAGGTAAAAGGTGCGTATATCTATGCACCTGACGGCACGAAAGTGGTGATGGCAGGCGAGAAGATGGAGGTGGTGGGCTATGTGCTCGAACGTCGGTTATTCGACAAGTTCCTCGCAAGTGAAGCAGCACGTGCCGGTGCCGAGGTGCGAGTGCGGACGGAAGCGTACGGCCTTATTAAAGAAGATGGCTATGCCAAGGGCGTTTCTGTCCGTGCCCTGGCCGAAGGCGAGACAAAACGCATTTATGCGCAGGTCGTGGTTGGTGCAGACGGTGTGGAATCGAAGGTCGGCCGATGGGGCGGTATTAACACGAAGCTGCGCCCCTCAGACATCGACGTCTGTGCTGAGTTCCTCATGTGCGATACAAGCATCAACAGCGATTATAATAAATTCTTCCTGGGCAGTAAGATTGCACCCAAGGGCTACGCATGGACATTCCCAAAAGGCGAGGAGTGCGCTAATGTCGGCGTGGGGATCAGTGGCGATATGTCCGGTGAGGGGCATCATGCGATTGATTATCTAAGGGCTTTCGTACACAGCCAGTTCCCCAACGGCAAGGTACTGGCTGAGATGTACGGTGCAGTGCCGGTATGCGGCATGATTAGCGAAAGCGTAGCAGACGGGCTTGTGTTGGTCGGTGATGCCGCATGGCAGGTCAATCCGATAACCGGCGGTGGCATATTATACGCGCTGCACGCGGGCGAAATGGCTGGCGAGGTCGTTGCAAAAGCAGTTCAGGAGAACGACGTGTCAAAGAAGCGATTGGCGGAATACGACACCCGGTGGCGAAATGAGTTCCGAAAGCGGCTGGACATAGGCTTAAAAGCGAAAGAATTCTTCTGCACGCTCTCTGACGACGACATCAATAAGCTTGCACATTCGTTAGCAGACATTAAAATACACGAACTCACCACGAAAGCATTGTTGCTCGAGCTGATAAAGAAGAATCCCAGGATGATGATGAGATTGGCGAGAACGCTCCTCTAAACACACTTTCTTTCTACAAGAAAGAACCTGTGCTAAGAAAGAGTAAAATTGTTTGCGATTTGAAGGGGGCTGGCCCCTTATTATTCCAAACGAATGGCGGGAATCCAATCGGTGTAAACGTTGCCGCTGACATCGGTGAATTCAGTGCACGTGATCATGCCACCGGTTGCATTCCATGAAGGTTCGTGGATGATCTGTGGATACGAACCTGTGCGAATGGTATAGTTGTACGTTTCGTTTGCGTAAAGGGTGAATGTCTCATTGAACGGAATAGTATGCCAGTCACCCTGGTAGCCATTCCAATAAGCTTCTGCTACCACTTTGGATTCGTTCCAGATTATCACCTGTTCCGTGTGACCACCGGTGCCTGCACATGGATACGTATAAAGTTTGTGCGCAGTAATCGTTTGGTTTAATGTTATTGTTCCGTTATGCATGCCCGCAATGCTCGGGTAGGTGCCGGAACCTGTATCGAGGACTTGCTTTGTGCCAGTTGTGTTAAAGGAATACTCAGAGCTTTCATTTGAATTCCCACTTTGGTCTGTGCTATTAACCACGAAATAATACCTCGTACCCGGAGACAATCCTGTTAGTTCGACTATATGATTCTTCACATAGAGGGGGTCCTGTTCGCTTCCTGTATAAACTCCTGAAGTTTCACCATGTTCCACCACACTATCAGCAAATTCGTCGGTATCCCATGTTATAGTTGCAGAAGTGTCTGTTACGCTCGTTAATTCTATTTTGGAAATTATCGGAGCTAGATTATCGTCAATGAGTTCTTTGGGAAAGAATAAAGCTTTACTCAATACCGTATCTGAATATTCTACCATGGGTCTCGGTAATGTTTTACTCGCATTATTAGTGAGTTCTTCTGGATATTCCTTTAACTCAAAATTAAACGCTGTATTTGGATATTCTATCAATGGTCTTGGCAATGCTTTACTCGCATTATTAGTGAGTTCTTCTGGACATTCCTTCAATTCAAAATTAAAAGTTGTGTCTTGATATTCTATAAGCGGTCTTGGCAATGCTGTGCTTGTACTGTTAGTAAGGTTTGTAGGTGTGGTATCCAAATTTGAACTCCAAACAGCGTCGGCATATTCTACGAGGGGATCAATCGCACTAACGATTGAGACTTGTAAGCAAAGGAACAGAATTGCGAAGAATATAAACAATTTGACTTTCATGTTTCCCTCTTAATATCCTTGTTCTCTTTCCATCACATCTCCATCTCACGATGTTCGGTAGATTAATACGGTAGCAACTCCAGTGGTACCATATTTGGAACTGAACTCAGTATCATGCTCGATCTTAGCCTCATGCAGTACACCTGCTTCTATCTGGCTGGATGTATATTCACCATAATTAAAGTATGTGCCATGATCTTCTCTGATGGAACTAAGAGTATCTCCATCGATTTTTAACTCAGAATAACCGGTAATGTCCTAAATTTCGTGGCTTACCTTGAACATCAATAATTCCTTCCACGTCCAAATGTGATCTGTAATGCCTTCAGCCATGCACGGTGTTCTTTCTATGTTCTTCTCACCCTTCTTCGTTTTTATCGTCAACGCAG
>DATKXZ010000065.1:0-14969 GCA_035528755.1 Desulfobacteria bacterium
TTGAGTAGAGATGCGGCAGTTATCGGTAAGATCTTAGGATCGGTTACCAATTTGGTATCGAAGGTCAAGAACTTTTTAGGTTTCCATCCAATAGTTAACTTTAAGTGTCACTGCTGATAATGGATTGGTAGACGGCCTCAGTTGAGGTAAAAAAATGGAAGCGACAACGACGCCCGTTGGGTGTAAAATGCTGGAAATAAAAGAGTTGGCAGTAGAAGTCGAGGGTAAGGAAATTATCAAAGATTTAAACCTCTGTATTGAACGTGGCGAAGTCCACGTTTTATTTGGACCGAATGGTTGTGGTAAAACAACGCTTCTGATGGCAATACTTGGAGTCCCGACCTATACGATAACAAAAGGACGCATACTGTTTAAAGACATCGATATAACCAATCTTCCAACCAACGAACGGGTGGAGCTTGGCCTGGGCGTGTCCTTCCAGCACCCGCCAGAAATAAGGGGTGTCACGCTCGGCGATATGGTTAATATCGCATTGGACCGCAAAGGGGAGAAAATTGACGAGCGTGTGATAGAACTTGGAAAGAGGCTTAATATCTCCGCCGAGTTCTTGCACCGGGATGTGAATCGTGGCTTCTCCGGTGGTGAAGTGAAGCGGTCGGAGATACTGCAACTCCTTGCGCAAGCTCCCGAATTCATTATGTTCGACGAACCTGATTCCGGCGTGGACGTGGAGAATATCGAGCTCATAGGCGATTTAATGAACGAGCTACTGGGTAGGGAGAAGATCCCGAGTCAACGGGAGCGAGCGGGGCTTGTAATTACGCACAGCGGGTTTATATTGAACTATCTGAAGCCCGATCGCGCACATGTGATGCTTGACGGCCAGATAGCGTGCTCCGGGATGCCAGACGAGGTATCAAAGGAAATAATGGAAGAAGGGTTTGAGCGATGTGTCGAACTATGCGGGAAGCAGGTGTGTGCTGAATGACCGAGAAAGAGGAGATAATCGAGCGTGCGGTACGAGCACGGGAGAAAAAGGCCGCTTTGGGCGAGGACGTTGCGATTGACCAATATATTGCGGAGGCGCAGGAGCACCAGGCGCTCTCATCACTGGACGAAATAGCCACGGACTATAAGCAAGACATGCTCCATGCAGGTGTCGACCCGTCAGAGAAGGACAGATCCGGCTCGTTTTTACAGCAAGACCATTCCGTGGTCTTTTCGAGAGTGAAATACCCCGGTATGGAACTCATGAGCACGACAGACGCGTTAAAGAAGTACGACTGGCTCAAGGATTACATGTGGCAGAAGATCCCGGTGGATACGGACAAATACACCGCGGAAGTCGAGTTAGGCCAGACGCATGGCTATTTCATACGGGCGGAACCGGGCTCGAAGGTGACGATGCCGATACAGTCCTGCCTCTTCATCTCCACCGATAAGATCCGGCAGAACGTGCATAATATCATCATTGCGGAAGAGAACTCGGAACTCCATATCATCACCGGCTGCTCGGTTTCCCACACGGTCAATTCCGCACTGCATCTCGGCGTATCCGAGTTCTACGTGAAGAAAGGCGCGAAGATTACCTTTACCATGGTGCACAACTGGGGCGGCGGTATCGAAGTCCGACCGAGAACCGCTGTGGTTGTGGAAGACGATGGCGTCTTTATCAGCAATTACATCTTGATGACGCCGGTGAAATCGCTCCAGATGTTCCCGACCACGTACTGCGTGGGCAGAAACGCGCGGACAACGAGTCAGTCAATCGTTTATGCTACCGGCAATGCGAAGATCGATATGGGCGCGAAAGTGGTGCTGCAGGGCGAAGGTAGCAAGGCGGAGATCGTATCGCGGGTTATTGCTACTGATAATGCGAAGGTAATCGCACGAGGCGACGTTTATGGCGAGACGGAGCATGTGAAGGGTCATATCGAATGCCGAGCGTTGATGCTTTCCGATACTGCAGAGGTCGAGTCGATTCCTTCACTCAGAGCGACACGCAGAGATCTCGAACTTTCGCACGAGGCTGCTGTTGGTAAGATCGCGGAGGATGAGATACGATACCTGATGTCACGCGGCCTGAGTGAGGACGAAGCTGCGTCGGTGATCATTCGCGGTTTCTTGAACGTAGACATTACGGGCCTGCCCGAAGCGCTCGCACGCGAGACGAAGAAGATGTTTGAGATGAGTCTGGAGAAGGTGATGTAAAACCTTTCTTTATGTGGGGCTCTGCCCCACGACCCCGCATCGTGGGCTCCGCCCACGTCCCCGAAAACCCTGTAAGGGTTTACCCGCAAGCCCTGTAAGGGCTTAAAAGAAAGCTTTACCAAAGAAACATTGTATTTTATATGCATGAAAAAGCTCAAAGGACGAAAACAATTTAATAACATGATAGGGAATTGAGTGTAGAAGATATGCAAGCAAAAGGGCGACAAGTAGGAAAAATGAGCAATTATAGTTGGATAACCGGAGGTAGCTTTTTATAGCTGAGAGAGAATAAGCTAAGTGATATATAATAACCGGCAGGGAGAAGTGTTATGACTGCTAAAGTATCAGTTTATGAAGGACAGATTGTTCAGGAGATAAAGGGTGTGCCTGAGGAATACTTGCCCAATCTGCTCCTGATTGTTCGCTTATTCCGCGAGAGCGTGGCATTAAAGCCCGCCGAAACAAGTTTCCGTAAAGGATGGGAAGAAGCATTAGCAGGAGATACCCTGCCAGTGTCCGAACTATGGATGGACATTGATGCCGAGTGAGCCTGCTGAACGGGTGCATATCGAGTATACTCCTGAGTTCAAACGCAACCTGCGGGCACTTGCTAAGAAGTACCGCCGTATACGGTCTGATGTCCAGCCAGTGATTGACAAGCTCGAAGCTGGCGAAGTCATGGGTGTTCAGGTGCCAAGAACACAGTACGCTATCTTTAGGGTACGCGTGCGAAACAGTGATATTCAGAAGGGTAAACGTTCAGGCTATCGCATGATTTATCATATCAAAAGACCGAAAAATATCATCCTCGTGACTATCTATTCCAAGCTTGACCAAGCAGATATATCAGCAGAAGAAATTCGGCGCATTTTGAAAGGATATTGATGGAAAAACTCCTTGCTTACGTTATGTCTTGCGACGAAAAAACCGAAAAACTTATACAGTCTTAATCCAATAGCTAAAGGTGGTATCTTAGGGGGAGGTGATAGACACGAAGGGCACAATCCTTCTGAAAATAGCGGCACTTTCTTTTGCCTTGCTGATGATTGTAAACTTTGCACCTTCTCCTATTGCAGTCAAAAATATTGACTGCGTTGCCGGTAGAAATTTGTTTGGCCAGATAGAAGTTCATTTACCGGGGAAATACGGTAGAGTGGTTCTGGATTTGGAGGTGGTGGAAGGATGAAAATGAAAAATAAACGAATACAAAGTCTATTCGCAATATTCATGATCGTCGCAATCGTTTTGACAGGATTTGCAAATATCGTGAATCTTACATCGGCGAATTCCAATGATGATGTTGCTATGGATGATGTTACGTTAGGAGGTGCTTCCTCTATCATCGTCCATGCCCTTAACCCAGAAGGGATAGAGATCGCAAGCATCGAAGGGATAAACCCCTATTGTGTTCAAATATACGATGGGGATACCCTAATTGGATATGGTGCCCATAATGAAGAAACTTATAATAAACCAATAGCAATTTCCCCTGGTGCTCACACTATTAATGTTAAATTTAATGGAATAGAATTAAGTCAAGATATAAGTCTAAATTATGGTGAAACAAAAATCATTATATTTATCTTTAATAGAATAGAATATTCTATTAAAGCACATATATCCTCTTGGGATCATACAGTTTCTATTTCTGGGACAACTCCATGGAATCCATATGGTAGTTATTATGATAAAGATGAGATTAACGGATATCCTGGCACAGATGAACCATACCTTGGGGTTTCTGTATATTTTGAGCGTTGTTGTAACGAAGCTTATGAAGGTTTTACATCTTTTAATATAAACTCGTCAGGATGGAGTATTGATTTACACGATTATTTTGCTTCTGAAAATCCAGGCTATGGATTTTATCGCTGGTTTCAACATTCGGGTCATCCTGTATTTTCAAATGTAAGTTTAAATATTCCAATTCAAAGTTTTGATTCGTGGTTTATTCAAATAATACAAAATTGGTCATGCGAGTGGGGGACTTATGATGAAGGTTTAGTGCTTACTATTGACTCAGATAGTTTTCCATCTCAAAAAGGTTACAGAATTTATAGTTTAAAAGCGGATAAGGCTTATAATGAATTAAGCTACTATGTTTGTGCGGAAGTAGTCGGCACGTTATCGGTAGAGGAGAAGATGCGGTGGAGCGGGGAGGTAGATGCGTTGAGAATGTCTTCCGTTCCTTATGATTTAACTGGTACAGGGATTATATGTGAAGAAGTCCAGCCTCCCGTTGCCTCATTCACATATTCACCAGAAAACCCTGCGGTCAGTGAAGAAATAACCTTTGATGCCTCTTCTTCAAATGATCCAGATGGAACAATTGAAAAATACCAATGGAACTTTGGAGATGGAAATAGCACCGAAGGAAAAGTAGTTACCCATGCATACTCAAAAGCTGGAGATTATACCGCTACCTTGACTGTAACGGACAATGATGGACTGCAAAATTCTACTGAGTTGAGTTTTGAGGTTAGTGAGGAGGCTCTTCCAGTTGCATCATTCAATTACAGTTTAGGAGCAAAGAGCCATTCTGGAGAATGGATTTCTTTTTACCTTTTTGGAGAGCGAATGACATTTGATGCGTCCTCATCATACGATCCAGATAATCAAGATGCCCCGAATAAAGGTATCGTAAAATATGAGTGGTTATTTGAAGGACCTTCACCGATAAGAACGGTCAATACAAATGAGATTGAACCAAAGGCAGAAGGAAAAGAAGTGGTTCATACTTTTCCTCGGGATGGCATTTATAAAGTTACTTTGACTGTAACAGATGGAGATGGACTAAAGAATTCTACATCAAAAGAGATTGAGATTGACCTGCCTCCGATACTTGTCAAGAGTGAAATTTTAGGTGGCTTTTCATCATTGAGCATAGGCGCGCCATTTGGATCATCCATGCCGATCACCACAGTGTTATACAAATATGAAGGTGAATATCTTTCTTGGTGGTCTATCTCATTGAATTGGTATCCATCTACAGGAAAGACCACTTTCTATGTATCTTCTCCCGGCACAAGAACAGATCGCGAAATACGTTGGGCGAGACCCGAAGATGTTCCTCCTGATTCAACTATAATAGGTGGTTATGAAAAAATCGATTTACCGAATCAAAAAGTTCTCGGAGCGTGGGGATTTGGTGAGGATTTCTTCAAGAAGATTATCGAGAGACAGACCGGATCATCACAAAGTGATACGATATACGCAGGCGAAAATACGTTCCATAATGCTCAAATTGATTCTATGGCATCAGAAGCAACTTTTAGCCTCTCATGGCAAGGAAGTGACCTGAACTTAGTCCTTTACGCGCCAAACGGGACAAAAATAGACCCAATAACTGCTTCAGGCAATTCTGATATAAATTATGTTGAATATGACACATACGAATACTATACTGTGCAAAATCCCGCTTCAGGAATGTGGGAAGTAGAAACAATAGCCATAGAAGTCCCAGATGAAGGAGAAAGATATACAACTGCGGTATATTTACCAACTAACCTTACACTTGCAACATCAACGGATAAAATGGTATATAACCCCAAAGAACAAATTATAGCAAAAGCGTATTTGATGAACAATGGAACTCCAATCATTGGAGCAACTGTGAGCGCAAAAATAGAAAAATCCGATGGATCAATAGAAGAAATAATTTTATATGACGATGGAAGTCATAACGATTCAACTGCTGATGATGGTATCTACACTAATGTATATACGAATACCACTATAATAATCGGATTCTATAATATTACTGCTATAGCTATTGGGACAATAGAAGAAGAGAATTTTGAAAGGACTGCATTTGCCATAGTTTGGGTAGGGAAATCCACAGACCTTGCTATTTCATCATCTGATATTTTCTTCTCACAAGTGATTCCAAATGTAGGTGAAAATATTATGGTTAATGCAATGATTCATAATCTAGGGAATACGGAAGTAGATAATGTTTCAATATTGTTTTATGATGAAGATCCGATTCTTGGAAACGTTATAGGTAAAGACAATGTTGATATCGCTCCAAAAGCAATAAAAAACGCCTCAGTTTCTTGGGCCGCTAACCTCGGAAAACACTATCTATACGTCTTGATAAGCCCGTATAATGAGTTTTTGGAAGAGAATTATACGAATAATCAAGCATTTAAGTCTATTACAGTTGCTACTGCGAATATAAGTTTTGACACAGGAGCACTCGCCAATCCATACCCAAGCATCTGCGGCATACATAACGGAACAATAGCGCCAGATGTTGATATAACCGTTAACAAATTTTACACCTATCCCTGTGCAGGCACCGGCGGACATGCCGAATACGCAAAAATCTATAACGATTCATGGAATATCGAGACGCTGCCATGGAATGGCTATGTGGGAGATTGGCACAACCTAACCTTTAACAGTACATTTACACTCTACGCAAATGAAACCTATAACTACACGATAAGAACGGGCTCCTACCCGCAAATAATCCATGAATCGCCGTTTAATGCAACGGGAGGCACTATCACGTGCGATAAATTCATTGACGCTAATGGGAGGATTTATTACGACTGGATACCCGCTATTAAACTATTTCTTTAGTAAAGGTTTCTTTATAAAAGAAAAGTTTGATGCAAATGGGCGGGTTTATTATGGCTGGATCCCAGCAATTAGATTGTGGTAAAATTAATCAAATAGAAGGAGGGGGAAAAGATGGAAGATCGATTAAAGGCGCTTGAAATCGCCATGGAACGCGAAATGGATGCCAAAGCGTTTTATCTGGACGCGAGTGAGAAGATTACCAACGCCTACGCACAGGATATGTTCAAATCGTTCGCCAAAGAGGAAGAGAAGCATCTGGAGAAGGTCAAGGAAATGTACAAAAAGCTCAAAGCGGAGAAAACGTGGCCAAAATTGATAACGTCAATCGGCGACGTGGTAAAGACCAAAGCGGTGTTTCCAAAAGAGCTGGCAGAGCTAAAAATGGCCGAGAAGGATCTTGAGGTGAGTTTAGAGCTCCTGAAACTGGGCATTGCACGGGAAGAGCGCAGCATGAAGTTCTATCACGAGCTGGCAGAGAAAGCCATCGACCCGTTTGAGAAACGATTCTTTATCGCACTGGAGCATGAGGAACGCGGCCATTATCTCACGCTCTGGGATTTTCGCGAGTATCTTGAAGATCCCGAAGGCTGGTACAGCATGAAAGAGGGATTCCGGCTGGACGGCGGTTGAACGCAAAAAATGGTCAACCTTCTTGGTATTTCGGGTAGTCCGAGAAAGGCAGCAACCGATTGGATACTTCAGGAAGCGTTGCGGTACGCAGCAGAGAAGTGGGCGGCAGAAACACGGTACTTCTCGGTGCGCGGTAAGAAACTCAACTTCTGCATTCATTGCGACCACTGCATCAAAGAAGGCGGGTGCGTTCACGACGATGCAATGCAGGAGGTTTATGCAGGCTTTGAATGGGCAGATGCGGTCATAATCGGCACGCCCGTGTATCAAGGCACCATGAGCGGTCAGACGAAAGTGGTGCTCGATCGTATGCGGGCGTTTGCGGCAAGCAATCCGCACGGGCTCCGAGACAAAGTGGGAGCAGCAGTTGCAGACGGTGGCGATCGTATCGGTGGGCAGGAGCCTGCTATCCGGGCAATAACAGACTTTTATATTATTAATGAGATGATCCACGTCGGTGGCGGTGCATTCGGCGCGAATCTCGGTGCTACGTTCTGGTCGAAGGATAAAGGTGCTGAAGGCGTTGCAGACGACAAAGAGGGCTTGAAAAGCCTTCATAAGACCGTGAACAGGCTCATGGAGGTTTGCGTTGCACTGAAAGGAGATAATGAGAAGAAATGAGCGCGAATAGGGGGATAGCATGGGGGATTACCGGATCAGGTGATAAGATCCGTGAGTCGGTCGTTCTGATGGAGGAACTCGCCGAGAAGTACGATCTGGAGGTTGACGTGTATCTCTCAAAAGAGGGTAAAATCGTTTTGAAGTTCTACAAGCTCTTTGACGAGGTGAAGCGGAGTTTCCCAAAGGTAATTTCAGAACGAGGACCAAATGCACCCTTTCTATCAGGGAAACTGCAGTTAGGCACGTACTCGTTATTCGTAATCGCGCCTGCGACGGCAAATACCGTGGCGAAGATCGCCTACGGCATCGCTGATTCGCTCCTTACCAATTCGGCGGCACAGGCCATGAAGGTCAACGTGCCTGTCTGTATCTTCCCCGTGGACCAGAAAGAAGGCGAATTAACCACGAAGCTGCCTGACGGCAAAGAATTGAAGATAAGAATACGGAAAGAGGATGTAGCGAATGTAGAGCGGTTACGAACGATGCAAGGTATAACAGTCTTGAGCCGACTCGAAGATCTCGAAGACGTGGTGAAAAAGCTCTTTCAATAAATAGACACAGGAGATCCGCGGCTGATCTACAGCTAGGTAGGAGCCCGTGCGGACGGTTTATGTACTGGCCAATCAATTCAGGATCAACAGAACAGCATTTCAGTGGATGTCTTGCCGGCTCGCCACCCGGATCCAGGAGTACTACAATGTCTTCGATGTCTATTTCTTTTGATGGGCGTGATACCCTTGACGTGCGCTTCCGTCACGGATCAGGCGATTAATTCGACCTTTACTCGCTTCTAGTTCCTATAACGTTACTTAATCTTTTATGATCGCCCCTAACTGTTTACCTACCTCTTTTACCTTCTCCAATTCCGCTTCGTCCGGTATATACTGTACATCGATCCCCTCGAACGGTACCTGCCAGCCAAGCGCGTTCATCACCGCTTCCATCTCTTTTACTCCCAGGCAGCCCCAACCGTAGGAACCGAAAGCGAGGCCGATTCGCTTTTTAGGACGCAGACCCTTCAGGTAGGTGAGGAACCCCCCCATTGTAGGAAGCACCCCCATGTTCAACGTGGGCGAGCCGAGCAATATCGCTTTCGAGCGAAGGACATCAGTCATGATATCGGAGATATGGGTGGTCTTTAAGTTTCGCAGGGTCACCGGAATACCTTCCGCTTCCAGACCCTCCAGTAAGCTATACGCAATCTTCTCTGTTGAGCCCCACATGGTGTCATAAACGATCAATGCCCGATCTTCCGCCTCGCTGTTTGCCCACTTCTGGTAGGCTTCTAAAATCCGCGGTAAATACGTGCTCCAGATAATCCCGTGGCTTGGTGCAACCGTCTCGATCTCCAATCCTGAAAGGGCATCCAATGCCCGTTTCACTTGATCGCTATACGGAAGGACAATATTAGCGTAATATTTCGCAGCTTCTTCGTGAAGAACGTCCCAGCAGCCCACCTCGTTATCAAAACGCTCGGTCGTGGCAATATGCTGCCCGAAGGCGTCATTAGAGAGTAAAAGCTTCTCTTCCGAGAGATAGGTGACCATATTGTCTGGCCAGTGGACCATCGGTGTGAGGAAGAACTGCAGGGTTCGTTTACCGATACTGAGCGTATCACCGGATTTTACTACGAGTGGATCCCACTCCTCTTTGAAATGCCGCCGCAGCCCTTTTTCACCGTTCGGAGAAGTTACTACCTTCGCATTCGGCGCCATCGCTATCATCTTTGGCAAACTGCCTGAATGGTCCATCTCCACATGGTTTGATACCAGATAGTCAATTTGAGACGGGTCGATTACCGCTCTGATTCGTGCGAGCATCTCGTCGAAGAGATAGTGCTTCACCGTATCGACCAGGACAACCTTGTCATCGATGATGAGGTACGCGTTGTACGTGGTGCCTCGTTGCGTAAGGTACCCATGGAAATTACGCAGATTCCAGTCTATACCGCCGACCCAGTAGATGCCCGGTTTTATCTCTATGGGTTCCATACGATCCTGCTAGTACGACTCCTTCGCTTCGAACTGATCTTTGCCTGCACCGCAGATGGGGCATACCCAATCGTCAGGTAACTCTTCAAACGGTATTCCTCCTTCCGCCGCGTCATAGCCGCAGACCTTGCAGCGCCACTGTTTCATTTTTGCTCGGCCTGCTTTTGCTTGATCCGCTCCGCAATCTTCTTACCGTACTCGCTGCTCGCTTTTTTGCCTTCGCCACTAACTATTTCGGTCATCTTCACTTTCAAGCCCGGGTCGACCGTGTCCATCCCGAAAATTTGCTTCATTGGGACTCGCATCAGATCGATCGATTCACCACTCCAGCCATAGGCCCCAAACGCTCCGCCAACCTTCCCCTTCAAATCTGCTTTCCGCATCTCAACGAGGAACCACTTCACCGAGCTGATAAGGTCATTGTAGTACGTAGGACAGCCGAGAACAACGGCATCAAAATCCGCGAGTTCTTCGACCTTCGCATCGAGCGCTTTTTTAACAACGACGTCAATCCCATCATCCTTCATCCCCTTCTCGATCGCCTGCGCCATCTGTTCCGTATACCCATAGGCCGTGTCATAAACAACTATTGCATTTGCCATTTTACACACCTCCTTCTCTTATTATGGCACTGCTAACATAAATTAATTTGTGTTCACGAACTTCACCGTCGCTCCGAGTAGAACCGCGAGGAGTGTGACTTGCCTATTACTCTGAATGAAAGCCCAATTCTTGTTATTCGGGGGGCCTAGGGATAACGGGCGGAATGCTATAGGGACTCGCCTCTCAGGGGTTCGGTTAATTGAATAGAATTAGTTAGTACCGTGCAGAACTGCAATCCACAGTCAGCGCAACTATAGCCCGTACCTTAACCTGATCTCGGTTTCAAATCATCAAGCATCCTGCAAATTTCATCAAAGACCTCTGATATACTCGCTGCTCCGTTTACCGTTACCAGTACATCCTCTTTCGTATAATAGTCAATCAACGGCTGTGTTTGGTTCTTATAAACGTCTAATCGATTCATGATTGCTTCTTCCTTGTCATCATCGCGATGATAAAGCTCCTTACCGCAGAGATCACAGATTCCCTCGCGCTTCGGTGGGTTGAACAGGATATGGTAACTCGCCCCACAGGCGCACATCCTTCTGCCCGTAAGCCTCCTTATCAATTCATCATCGGGCACATCGATGTTGAGCACGACATCCAGCTTCTTACCCAGCTCATTCAAGATCGTGCTCAGCGCATCCGCCTGTGGTACGGTCCGTGGATACCCATCCAGGAGAAAACCGGACTTCGCACAATCAGGCTGCGATAACCGGTCTTTAATGATTTTTATCAATACGTCGTCAGGCACTAATTCCCCTTTATCCATGTAGGATTTGGCTTCCAGTCCGAGTTTCGTCTGGTTCTTCAGATTTTCGCGTAAGATATCTCCGGTTGATATATGTGGTATCCCGTATTTCTCGGCCAACATTTTCGCCTGCGTTCCTTTTCCTGAGCCCGGTGGGCCAAACAAAACAATATTCATCTATCTTCAGCCGCCATATCAACAATTCAAGCCAGCCCCAAAGACTACATCATGAATCAAGGAGCGGTCTCATAACAATGTCATCTCTTATGAGTATATAAAAGGGGGAGGTTTTGCGGTTTCACGTAGTGCACAAAAGCGAGGATCCCCCTCATAAAACCCGGTTTGGTGGACTCGAACCTTTGGGATTACGCCAGGATCAGGATTCGAACCTGAGCGTCCCTTACGGGACAGTGACTCTCGAGGCCACCGCATTTGTCCACTCTGCCATCCTGGCTCTCTTGCACTTCTCTTTTGAAGGGCACGTATGCTAAAAGATAAACGAGTTCTTTTTATAAAATCTTTAGTCCGGCTCAGTCCGCCACGGTTAAAAGAACGATATTGCGCCATAATAAATGAGCGTTGCAAGGGTGGAACGGATAAACGTGCCAATAACCACCGCGAGCCAGGTCATTAAAGGCTGCATGCCGATGAGCCGCCCGACGATCGAGCCCACGCCGGATCCGGTCCATTGAAGCGGAAAGATAACCAAAAAGACGACGCCTATGAACCCGAATCGCTTTGCCCATTTATATTTCTGTAACGCCTGCTCGCCCTGCTCGCCCACTCGTTGGACCAGCTTTCCTAAACCCGGTACCTTCTTCGCATAATCGAAGTTCCAGACTAAAAACATAGCGAGGACCGCGTCTGTGAAGATGATAAAGGCTATGAGCGGTACAGGCGGAATGCCGAGTTGTAACCCGGTAGGAACAACGGTAACAGTACCAATAAGCGGCACAAAGGAATAAACACCGAACACTGTCGCATATTTCCCGAAATCCTCGGGGAAAAAGAACCATAAAAATGCCACAGTGGCGCCAGCGATAGCAAAAGGAAGGAGGAGTTTCAGCAAAGCGATCTTATTCATCAGTCGCACCTGATTCGCCTTCTCCAGCATATCCGTTTGCATCTCTTTTATCATCTGTTGTTCTGTCTACGGCCGAGGTGATTATACTATTAAGTTACTGAATCACAGATATAAAGCTAAGGAAAAGTGAAATTAAGCATAGTCTATGATAATGAGGCAAAAGAAGGATTTATAGGAGACTGGGGTTTCTCTTGTCTAATCGAATCGGGAGCGTGGAAGATCCTGTTTGATACCGGAGCCTCCGGCGAGATATTGACCCACAACCTGCAGCGGCTGGGGATAGAGAAAGAAGAGATTACGATTATTGCGCTCTCACATAAGCATTGGGACCACGTTGGCGGCCTTGAAGCGGTCTTACATCCTGGCGTTGCCGTCTGCCTGCCCAGCTCCTTACCGCTCGGCTTGAAGAAATACGTAGCGAAGAAAGCAGCGCGAATCGTGGAGGTTTCAGAGTCGAAGGAGATCGTTCCCGGGGTTTATACCACGGGCGATTTCGGCATACCGGTCAAGGAGCAGTCGTTGGTTCTGGAAACGACAGGCGGAGAAGGCGTGGTGGTTGTAACCGGGTGTGCACATCCGGGTTTGGAGAATATTTTAGAGGATGTGGAGAAGGTTTTCGGGCGGCTCTACGGTGTAATCGGCGGTTTTCACGGCTTTGATAAGCTGGAGGTGTTACAAGGGTTGAAACTGATAATGCCCTGTCATTTCACGAGACGTAGGAAGGAGATAGCGGACATGTACCCGGAGGCGATAGCAGGGTGTGGAGCGGGAACGGTGATCGAACTCTAATGCAATTCGTATACGGTCCGGTGGCCTCGTGGCGATTGGGCAGGTCGTTAGGTGTGGATATTTTAAGCACGGACGATAAGACTTGCTCGTTTGACTGCGTCTACTGCCAGCTTGGCGATACGGAGCACAGAACGGTAAAGCGGCAAGTGTACGTACCGACGGAGGAGATCGAGCGTGAGATAGAGGCGATTGCTGATACCATTGATGAGAGCACCGATGTGATCACGTTTGCAGGCATGGGCGAGCCGACACTGGGCGCGAACCTCGGCGAGGTCGCCGCGATGCTTAGAAGATACAGCACGAAACCGCTTGTCATCCTGACGAATTCCGCGTTGATCACCGATGCGACAGTACGCGAAGAATTGAAGAAGCTGGACATCGTGGTCGCCAAGCTGGATGCACCTGACCAGTTTATTTTCGAGCAGGTTAATCGACCGGTAAGCGAAGAGATCGAACTCGACGCGATAATAGAAGGGCTGAAGGAATTCAGAAAGGACTACAGAGGGCGACTCTGTGTACAGATGATGTTCGTGGAGGAGAATAAAGAGTACGGGTGGGAACTGGCGCGTATCGCAGCGGACATAAAGCCAGACGAGGTGCAGCTCAATACGCCGCTGCGACCGTGTGTCGTAAAACCGGTTTCACCTGACGAGTTAGAGCGTATACGCGCGTCCTT
Source organism: Desulfobacteria bacterium (assembly GCA_035528755.1). GTDB lineage: Archaea > Halobacteriota > Syntropharchaeia > Alkanophagales > Methanospirareceae > JACGMN01. The sequence goes on from DATKXZ010000065.1 coordinate 13,905, forward strand.
TAAAGGGTTGGAGGCGACGATAGTTTCGGTTTATGATAGGATGGTGCCGGAAGTGAGGGTGATCGACAAAACGGAAGTGATAAGGCGGAGAGGGGTTGAAGATTAGGGATTAACGGTCTTCGTTGTTAAAAAGAAAATAGAAACAAGAAAAAAAGAGAAAGAAGATAGGCTTATCTTAGCCTCTCCTTCTCAAAAGAGCCATTACTGCCAGTAGTCCTACGACGGCGAATACCGTCTCGAAGCCTGGCGTCTCGCTACCTTCCTCGGTGGATGTTGTAGGAGCCTTCGTCGCTGCTCCCGTTGGCTCTGCCGTTTCTGCGGGTGGTGGTGCTGCTCCTCCGCCTAACGCGGCGATTCCATTGTAATCGATCGCATTGGCAAAGTAGTAGAGCGTATCCTTGTCGCTGTTCGTGTTAATAAACGCCATGAAGCGGTCGTTTATGCCAACAAACAGGGTATATTCACCGCTGTCCTTTGTATACGCCTCCCATGCCGGGTATCCGTCAACCGTTACTGTCTTCGCATAGCCTTCTGTAGACTCATAGGCATAGAAACCCTGCCACGCTGCCAACCATCCGACCTGATAAAATGCGGAGTCCATAACTCCCACTTCGACAGTCGTGTCTTCTGCACCGGATTTTGTGTAGCTTTCTGTTGCCATACTCCATGTCCCGTCCTGGATAGTATACATCATGCCAGAAGGTTCTTCGCCATCCCAACCGGAAGGAGCATTCGGCAGGAACTCAATGAGCGTACTAAAATGCACCGCTTCTGTTGCTGTAGCTTCATCACTCGCGATTGCCGTGCTCATGGCACTCAATCCTACTACGCTTACAAGGAGCATCCCTATCAGAATTGTTGCTTCAACTCTTCTTCTTTTACTCATATTTTCACATCCTTTTCGTTTTATTATTCACTTTTTCCATTGTAGAGTCCAGAAATTATTTCGTCAGGAAGTTTCACCAAAACGCATGGTGAAGCTCACGGACAAAAAGATCAAATGGGCGGTTAATCAGGTGATCAAGAAAGGAGAAAGCACGGCGATGTCTGCCGCGATCTACGGTG
>DATKXZ010000066.1:0-28114 GCA_035528755.1 Desulfobacteria bacterium
GACGGCCAGTTTAATGACAGAGTTATGGCGATCTCATGTGGATTGTGGAACTATCACTTGAAGTGCTGTTGAATCCGTAGTTGGATTGTGGAGGCTAATGCTAATTCGTTCGGGGCTTATTATTTCGCAATAAGTCTATTATAGAAAAGGAGGTTATGATCAAGTTGAGTATAGACTCACAAGATATAATAATATATCAAGATCTCTATCTATACCACACCCTCTTGCTTATGCCAAGCTATGTCAGTCATTGCATGATAGTTGGGAAGAACTCGAATATATTACGCAAACAGGAAATAGTTTGATAATTCCTAAAGAACATAATGATGCCGGATCATCATAATGGATTATGAAAATACTAAAGAGCATATTGAACGTCACGTTGAACTTTCATTTAATAAGAAATTTTATGTGAATACTGATATTTCCAACTTTTACCCCAGTATTTATTCGCATTCAATTCCATGGGCATTGATTGGATTTGATACTGCGAAAAAAGAACGTGATCCAAAGAAATGGTTCAATAAAATTGACATGTATCAAAGACTGATAAAAAGAAATGAAACCAATGGGATTCCCATTGGCCCAGCATCATCAAATATTATCTCCGAATCGATTCTGGCAAGGATTGATAAAACATTAAAAGATGAAGGATTTGTATTTATAAGATTTATTGATGATTACACCGCATATTTCTATACCTACGAAAAAGCAGAAGAATTTATTCGAAGATTATCGGAAGAATTATCAAGATACAAACTATTATTGAACATCAAAAAAACTTCTATCAAACAATTGCCCTTCCCATCTTCACCTGAATGGATAATAGATTTAACAACGCGGATGCCTGACAAAGTTAATATTACCCCTACAAGTATGATTCGGTTCTTAGAGTATGCATTAAATAAACAAGCTATCAGTCCAGATGGTAGCGTACTAAAATATGCTATTAAAACTATCATCTACGATGTTAAAAATGAAACTACCAAATTACTTCTTCAATATACATTAAATCTATGTATAACCTATCCAATTCTTATACCATTATTGGACACTTTATTTGAGAAAGTAAGTTCTGACTCAGAAGCTTCAAAGTTAATCACTGAGCAATTATTAAATATACTTGATGAACACGCAATCAACAAGCGTTCTGACGCGATGACATGGGTGTTGTATTACTTAAACAAATTTTCCCAATCCATACCTGAACAAACAGCAAAAAAAGTAATCAAATCTGGAGATTGCATTGCTATCTTATTTCTTTACTTGTCAAATCAATATGATAAGGAAATAGTGACTTTCTGTAATGAGTTAGATGAAAAGGATCTTTTTCTTCTAGACCAGTATTGGCTACTTCTATATCAATTATTTTTTGAGGGGAAAATAACCAATCCATATCAAAATAAAGACGCTTATACCAATCATCTCAGAAGTAATAGTGATACAGAGGAAAATGCAATGAAGAGAGAAATTCAAGTGTTTAATATCCTAAAGAGTAACGGTGTAAGCTTTATTGATTCAAGATAAATGAAGGATTTTTATCCTAACGCAGTAAAGTTTGAATGGATAGAACGAATATAATTTCACTCGCACTATCGCCTAACAGCGTGTTTGCGATTCCTACGCTCCCCTAAATGCCTTTGGCGCAACTTCGCATAACATGGTATATCTGGCTTACTTCGCTTACCGAAATTCCATCTTCGGCAGCTTCTTTTATCCGTCAAACATTGTATGCACCACATCCATACCCCATAGGATGAAGCATCATAGCTAAAAGACCGAGAGAGTTTTTTGATATGGGGCATCACGTGATGAGTGCTTACTATGCTGTGTGCGAAACCTACGCCGGCAGAAGTGCGAAAACAGTAAAAAAGCAACTGAAGCGGTTGCTTGTAACGAGCTGGAGAAGTACGCGTAAGCACCCCACGTTCACTAACGTCCTCGAACAATAAAGCAATCGCAAAAAAGATTCTCCATTCCTGATTCCCAACCTTTTAACCTCCCAGACTATACTGAGAATAGCCATTGAGAGACGGAAAAATGCCATCAATAACGACCAAAGAACCAGGAACACCAGGCATCTGGCTGAAGGAGATCATCTTAGAGAACTTCATGTCCTACGAATACGCGCGCATACCACTGAAGCCCGGCCTCAATCTGATTTCCGGTCCGAACGGCGCGGGCAAATCGTCGATCCTGTTGTCAATCTCCGTGGCGCTGGGTCTGATTTATACCGAGCGTGGCAAACGGTTGCGAGATCTGATACGGCGCGGAAACGACATCGCGCGGATTACCTTGGTCTTTGATAATGCGGAGAACGATGGCCGACGACCAATTAGCTTTTCCGATGCTGATACCTTCCTGCTCTCGCGCTATCTGCGGAATGACGGGCATTACTGGTGGGAAGCGGATTACCGGCAGATAAGCTACGAGGAAGTCACGAGGCTCTTCCGAGGGTTTGGCATCGATCCCAATAATATGCTGATCATCATGCATCAGAACACGATGGAGCAATTCAGCTTGACGTCGCCACAGGAGAAACTGAAGCTCCTGGAGGAGGCGGTCGGCTTCAGCTCGTATCGCGAGAAGGTGCTCGAAGCGCTGAACCGGCTCGAATCGATCATCAGCGAGGACGAGTCGATTTCCGAATTGCTTGGCCGAGCGGAGGAGAGTCTGGGCTATTGGAAGGAGATGCATGAGAAGTATCTGCAGCGAGAGGAGTTAGATGAACGAAGAAGCTGGCTGAAACGCGAGGCGATCTGGGCACGAGTAATCAAACAGGAGCACGCGTTACAAGCGCTTGAAGAGCAACTTCACGTGAAGGAACATGCGCTCGAATCGACCCGGGCAGAGCAGGAGGAGACGAAAGGGAAGATAAAATCCGGGCGAGAGAAGCTTGACTCGTGGCAAGTCGGTTCAAAAGAATCCTTTTACGAGCTGTTGCATCTGGAGAAGGAGCGCACGAAAGTTGAAAGTTTGGCGGAGCATCTGCGAGAGACCGAGCGGATTTTTGACGGGCTGGGGAAGCACGATGAGGTGGCGCAACTAACTGAGCAGATAAAGGAAGCGGAAAAGGGGCTCGCAGAATTGAACGAGGCGATAAACCGGGTACAAAGCGAACTCGGCGCTTTTGAACGCAGCCTGGAATCCACGATGGATGGTTACATCACCTACCGCGTAAAGGACGAAGTTCTGACGTTCAAGCGCGATCTGCTCGAAGCGGATATTAAAACGATTGAGACTGATATGGAGCGCGTGAACCAGAAATTACGGGAATTACAAGCCTCGAAGAAACGAGCAGGCGAGCGAATCGAGACCGAACGGAAACAGAGCGAAATCGAGAACGAGCTAGGGCTGATAAGCGCGAAGATCGAGGCGCTGGGCGAGATACCTGAAGAGACCGAAGAGATTTACTCGAACTACTCGAAGGTGTTCGAAGACTTGAAAAAGAAATCGGAGATCGTAACGGCGAACAAACGCGAAGGTCTGAAAGAAATCGATGCGCGGAAAAAGACCTGGAAGAAGGCAATTACAGACCTTCTGGAGTCCGCTAACAGCGCGTTCCAGCGCAATCTGGCTGATATCGGCGCTACGGGCCTGGCACGACTGGTGAACGTCGAAAATGGCGATATCGAGAATGCCGGGTTGGAGCTGCACGTTGGATTCAGAGGCTCGCAGCCTGTTCTCTTCGATTACTACACGCAGAGCGGCGGCGAGCGGTCTGCATCGATAATGGCGTTCCTCTTGTCGATCCAGCAGCTGCTGAAATCGCCCTTCCGTGCGGTCGACGAGTTCGATTTGCACATGGATCCGCGGAATCGCGAGGAGATTTACAAGATGATGATCTCGTCGATGAAGGGTTCCGAATGCTTGCTGATTACACCCAGTCAGATCACCGTTACCGATCCCGACGTGCACATCATCGTGGTGCAGAAAGCGTACGGAAAGTCGAGTGTGCGGGAAGTGGCATAACGCACGCTGTGAAAACGGCTTAAACTCCCTTAAAAAGGTTACTGCAAAAATCTTCCTTTCTACGGCTCTTCTTATCGGTTTTCAAACTCACTTCTTTAACCCCGGCAAACCGTCTTCTACGTGGTCAATACCACCGACTCCATCCCAGCATCGAAATAGCCGTCACAATGATGGGTAAGCAGGTATAGCGCTTCCTTTAAGGTTAACGCGCGATAGGGTATTTTTAGTGCAGCGTCCTCTTTTTCCGTTCGTTTATTTGTCAGCATCGTTCTTACTTAAACTGAAAGACCCTACGATCTTCAAGTGAGGTTCCGTATTCTCCACATATGAGCGTAATGGCCATATAAGCCTTTCGGGTACGTTTCCACTGGAGATGGCCCTATAACCGGTACGGTAGTAAAAGAGAAATTAGAAATCAGCGTAGGTATAGCTGCGTGCAGTCAAATAGAGTTTCTCTCATTCGTGGTTTCCACCGTCGAGATCCAAGAATCTCTTTCAAAATCCGGGGAAGCACCTGTCAAACAAAAATCAGAAAAAAAGAAAAAAAAGAGAAGATAGAAATAGTTTATCTCCTCTTCGTTATCCGTATACTCAGTGCTGCAACCGTGGAAAGCAACCCTACAAGTGCTAACATTCCCACCGGTGTCATAATTGGAACGGGTGCGGATATCGATAATTGCAGCTCGGTGGGATCTGGAGATGGTGCGGTGACAGGATCATCAGTCGGCTTTTCCGCATCATTTGTTCCATCGCCATTGCTATCGTAATACACCGTTCCTTGATTCGAAATGACCGTCGTCCCCAAGGGTACATCGATATCCACGGTGACACAAAATGTAATTTCGACTGAGCCGCCAGCGGGGATATCGCCATTCCAGATAATCGTGTCGTTAACAGCGTCATACTGGATAGTTCCGGAACTTGCCCCTGCGCTGCCAGCATAGGTTGTATGGTCGGGTATTTTATCTTCAAATTCGTTACCAGGATTATCGGATGAGTTTGCGTCTCCTGTGTTGTTAACCCATGCGGTGTAACAGATTATATCGCCGGGCTCTAATGGTGGCCCATTTTGATCAATGGCAATCTTCGGATCGACAATAACGGGTGCTTGCACTCGTGTATTCTGCGATTGTTCCGCTGTCACGTTTTGGTCACAGGTTACATTTACAGAGTTGTATACAAATTCGCCGTTGGGGACAGAACCGTTAACCGCTACGGTTATGGTTATTTGCCAGCTTTCCCCCGGTGCAATGCTCGCGTTCGTCCAGGTATTGTTGTTGGCATCGTCCGGATCTGGAGTTGGAGTGGCGTTGACAAAGGTGACATTCGCATCATAGAGTTCCGTAACCGTGACATTGGTCGCATTCGCCGTGCCGGTGTTATTCACGTATATGGTATAGGTGACCAGGTTCCCGGTGCGCACCGGATCGGGGCTATCACGTTTGACGAGTTCCAGCACGGGCTCCGAGATAACCGTGGTCTCCTCGGTGTCATTCCCCTCAGGCTTTCCATCTGCGGTGATATTGACATAGTTAGAGATGATACCACCGGGATGCGGGAGATTCACGCTCACGTTGATGGTAATATTATGGCGCTCATTGGATGGCAGATCGCTAATGTTCCACACTAACGTGTGATTATCATTTGCCGTATCATCTGGCTCGAGCGAAGCGGAAATGAAGGTAACCCCCTGTGGAAGGACGTCGATTATGGTCGTGTTCGTCGCGTTGACGGTGCCGAAATTAGCATAGCAAATGGTATAGGTGAGATTGTTTCCTGCTACAACGGGATCGGGATAATCCTGCTTACAAAGCACCAGGACGGGCTTTCCTATCTCAGTCGCCTCCGTATCCTCCTCTTCAACACCTTCCTCGGACGTGATATTCACGTAATTGGTCAGGATGGTACCGTTGGTGACCGACTCATTCACCCTGACCGTGATGTAGATATAATACTTACCATCAGGTGGCAGATTATCGAATCTCCATGTGGTGTTATTTGTTCCGGGATCAGGTGCAGGTGTTGCATTGACAAAGGTGACATTAACGTCGTATACCTCCGTTATAGTCACATTCGTGGCGTTCATATTGCCTGTATTCTCATACGTTATGGTATACGTCAGATTCGTGCCCGCCGCAACGGGATCAGGCCAGTCCGCTTTCTCGATGAGCAAAACGGGAGCAGATCGGACCGTTGTCGAAATGACGATCTGATTCGTCACGTTCTGGTCGCTCGTTACGTTCAGGTAATTCAGCACCAGCGTGCCGTTCGGAAGTGGAGCGGTGACGTTCATGGTGATGGTGATTGCTTTAGTTTCACTGGCATTGATAGTCGAGAAGTTCCATATATTGTTTCCCGAGTTCGGCAATGGCGTGGCACTTACATAGCTAACATTGGCATCGTAGAGTTCCGTAACTATGACATTGGTCGCGTTGGCCGTGCCGGTATTATTCACATAAATCGTATACGTAAGCACTCCTCCTGCTTCGACGGGCTCTGGATTATCAAATTTGGAGAGGTCCAGCACCGGCGCAGAGACAACCGTGGTCTCCTCCGTGTGATTCACCTCATCTAACCCATCAGCGGTGAGATTGACAAAGTTCACAAGGGGACACCCGCAGGGAAGTGGAGTATTCACGGTGACCGTGATCGTGATAGTACGAAGCTCATTGGGTGGAAGATTACCGATATTCCAGACGAGCGTGTGATTGCCATCGAATATTTGATTCGGCTCAAGCGATGCTGAAACATAGGTAACCTGCTGTGGAAGCACGTCCGTTAGGTTTGTATTCGTCGCGGGGACATCACCGATATTTGCGAAGAGAATGGTGTAGGTCAGCGTTTCACCGGGCTCAACCGGATCGGGGAACGCGGATTTTGCGATGCTCAATACGGGCTCGCCTAGCACAACAGTATCCACCGTATGGTTATTTGCAACACCCTCCTCGGAGGTGATATTTACGTAATTGATCAGGACCGTGCCGTTGGTGACCGTATCATTCACCCGGACCGTGATGTTGATATAATGCTTACCCCCGATAGTGAGATTGGAGAAGGTCCATGTGTCATTTGTTCCACTATCTGGGGCGGGATCTGCCGTGACAAAAGTGACATTGGCATCGTACGTCTCCGTTATCGTAACGTTCGTTGCGTTCAGGTTGCCGGTATTCTCGTAAATAATCGTGTAGGTAAGATTCTCACCCGCTTTAACGGGATCGGGAAAGTCATACTTCGTTATAATCAAATTTGGTTGGCATTGTACGCAGAAAGGGCCTAGTCGTAGCCCCGAATCGGGGAAATCCGTCGTTGGTGCTTGATCGAGATTGGGATTCTCTTGATCAGTTGCCCATATGAGCGATACATTTAACGGATCGGATAGATTGGCAAATCGGACGTATAAATCAACACAGTTGCCCGTTATATTATAGCCGGCGATGCTGAGGTTGGTAATAGTTTCGTTTTTATACGGTGAGCCGGCGGGTTGGCCCCATTCATTATTGAACGAACCATCGCCATTTGTGTCATTCAAGAGATAAACTTCACCAACGCCATCATCATTTGTATCCTCGACAAAGAGAAGATATTCGCCCTCAACAATCTGGCCCCCTCCGGTTCCCCCGGTTTTATACATATTGTTGTCCAAATCGATGAACCATTTAAATCGGGTATTTGGATAAGTCGCAAAATTAGGAGCAGCATACATACACACGCGGAGATAGAGATAGTCGTCATCAAAATTATAGTACGCATATTCCACATCACGATAATTATCATGTGGGCCATTCTCGTTTCGATCACCACCGATCAAGATCCATTCGGTTGGCCACGATTGCGCCGCCGCCGGCTGTAGCGCCATAGCAAAAAACACCACGAGCAGGGCAAGAACAGCACCCCCCATCATAATCGCCTCGGTCTTCTTCTTGTGAATGTGAATGTCTCCGCCTTCTACTCTCTTCTTACCATGAGTTCTTATCATGTTCATCATCCAACTTTTGGTTTGATTGTCATTTAAAACTTACGGGTCATCAGTAGAGAAGATATCCTACAGAAATCGAATGGTTTTGCATACCAGTCTGCTAAAGGATCTCTGGTTTTGTCTCAAGACGGGGCGATGGCAAGGCTCGATTGAAGATTTATTAACCGATGGGTTTGAAGTAACTTATATCAACGCGATGTGGACGTTACGGAACGATGGACAAGCACAAGATGCCAGGTAAGCAGCTAAAATTCGACGAGCTCTTCCGGCTGCTCAACTTCTGTAAAACGATACAGACGGAGGGCACGGACCCGTTTGATCTGGACGTCAAGAAGTTTCTGGAAACGCTGAAACGGTATAATGAGAAATGGAAAACGCTGGATGACTTGCTTCTGGACGCTGAAGCGATCGCGGAACTGGCGAAGATCATCGAACTGCAGGGCAAATGGATAAAAGACCGCTCTACTTCGTTCTATATCGACCCCGAGTTACTGGAGCTCAAACTCAGACTGCTGGATCCGCAGCAGTTGGCAACGGCGTTCTTTAACGCATGGCAGCCCGTCATCGCACAGGATCGAATGACACCGGAGCGGCTGAAGGAGGGGCTAGCTTATTGGAACGCGCTCGTGCCGTTAGGTGAGCGGACTGAGGAATTCCCGCTTCCGGTTGAGCTCGAATCAGCATTCAACCTCGAGGATCTCATTACCCTGAATATTCTGTCCCGGTCGGAGTTCGACGACGCGCTGCGAACAGTGCTCAACGAGCTTGAAGAACGCGGCAGAATCGACTATTACAATTTTATCTATGAAGATTCGTTCGAGGAAAGCGTAAAGAAGGCGTATCTGACGAGTTATCTGGTAAGCGAAGGCAATGCGGAACTCGATATAAATCCTTTGGAAGATGAGGTGTTTATTTCACCGCGTGATACCCCTCTCGATGCGCAGGCAGCTCGCACCGCTCCAAGTAGGTCTATTCCCGTTTCGATAAGCTATGAGGACTGGTTAGAATGGAGAGAGAAGAGGAAGCAGAGGTAAGGACCGAACGGAAGGTGAAGAAAGCAGCCCAGTTGTTGCTCTTCAGACGGCACCGCGTCCCGGGCGTTAAAGGCTGGGAGCTGAAAAGGGCTCTGGGTGAGGATTACATAGAAATAATAGAGGTCTTGAATTCCGCACTCGATAACCTCGGTATGGAAGTGACGCGCATAAGCGAGGCAGGAGAAGAGGGCGTCGAGGACAAGGGAGATAAGAAAGCAGAGCGTGACCGATTCATGGTCGTGCTCAAAAGCCCGGTAATCGAGAAGGCGTCCGGCGAACGGATAGACAACATTGCCATGCTCGCCGCTACGTTAGCGTACATCATCTCGAAACAGGGTAAAGTGCCGCGTAAAGCGGTTGAGGTCTTTCTGAGCGATAAATTCCCCAAACAGCGGATATTCTTTGCGCTCGATCGGTTTATCAAGCAGGGTTACCTGGGCGAAGCAGACAAGGTACTGTACATCGGCTGGCGGACACGGGCGGAGGTGGATAAGAAAACGCTGCTGGATTTGATCCTTTCTGCGTGATTTCTTATTGTAGCAACTTGATTGTCAACTATGGTGGCGCATAAGAAGGCCTATCTGGATGTTACGGTGAGCATTTGCCCGCATTGCGGCGCGCCCTACGCCGATGCGAGCTGGTACGTCATGGAATTGGGCAGCGACGTTGAATGCGGCGTGTGCGGACGGACCTGGAACCCGAAAACAAGCAAAGTCGATAGAATTCTGGTGGAATTCGAGTTAAATGCGGAGGGCACTGTAGCAGCCGTGAAAAAGGAAACGTGCTTGGAATAACCTTCCCTAATTTTCAGCCGGAAGTGCTACCCGCCTAAATAATCCGCACTCCGGCATCGGATATTCCGCACTCTTTTACTTCTCCGAACTCTCGTAACGCTGCGCTATCGCCAATGACAAAAACCGTCTCGCCTAACATCGCCACACTGGCGACCGTACCCTCCGCAGCCACCGCCTCGATCGCATCCTTGCAGGTCTCGCCGATTAATTCGGTCCGTAACGAGAATTCCCGTGACGCGTGCATGAACGTCTTTAACGTGGGCTTCTGCATTAAGGTCTTCAGCGCGTCTCTACCCGCGTCGTTGATTCGCCGTTTCAGCTCGACGCCACCTTCCGCTAATACCGACTTCGTCAGTTTCATACCAAGCGCCACGTAGCTTATCTTCTCGTTACGATGCGGTATCCGATCCACCGCTCCTATTCCCGGAGCACCCGGCTTCGTTCGGATCACAACGCCGCCGTACGTCTCCGCAATGACGTCACCAAGGCCCGTGCTGTTCTCCACCTCCGCGCAATGTGCTATCTGCGCCACTTCGTTGAGCGTCATGCCCAGCGCTAAAAGCTCGTTTAGGGCAAGGGCGGTACTGAGCGCGCCAGCAGCACTTGCACCGAATCCGCAGCCGATCGGCACTTCGAAGTCTGTTGCTACGCGGACCCCCGATTCGGCTGCCAGCCGCTCGATAACGTACCTGGTGGTATGTGCATCTTCGGCTCGGCCGTTTATTACTATGTGTGGCTCTGCCTGAAGCTCAGGAAGAAGAGAAACCGTCGTGACGCAGCCTGATTCCAAGACGATGCCACAGCCGCGAGAGCCCTTACGCAACGGATTGCTATCCTCATGAATAGCGAAGAAGCCCGTTATATGAGCGGGTGAGTGAGTCCTTACAACCCTGTTCTCAGACAGGATAGCGTTACCAAGAGAAGATTGCTCTGATTCGTGCCCTTGATTCATAAGTATCCCCTTATCCACGGTTCCATTTTATAAAGCTCGAAGAACAATTAGTCTTAAGGCTGCGAAGATAAAAAATGCTGCGGAGAATCTGCGGGACAGAGCGGAAATGCGATCCTGAAGTACTCGAGACGGTGCTCGAAATAGCCGTGAGCATAGCGCGACAGCGGGTCGAGGGGTCGAGTCTCGGCGCATTATTTGTGGTCGGTGACGAGGAGGAAGTGCTGAAGCGGTCGAAGCCGTTAATCCTTGACCCGCTTGAGAATTACCCCAAGGAAGAGAAGGACATACGTGACGCGAACGTCCAGGGAACGTTAAAAGAATTGGCGAGAATGGACGGTGCGTTTATTATCAGTGGTGATGGCTATGCTCTTTCCGCAGCGCGCTACATAGAAACGATTGCACGTCATGTAGACCCTCCTATGGGTCTGGGCACCAGGCACATGGCTGCTGCTTCAATTTCTAAGGAAACCAACGCTGTAGCGGTTGTAGTTTCAGAGAGCGGCGGCGTGGTACGATTGTTCGACGACGGCGAGCTGGTTGCTGAGATAATTCCAAGGATAGGCGATTTAGAGCTGATAAAGCCGTATATAAAGGGCGACTACGAGAAGATAGTAGAAAAGAATTCGAATCTGACGATAATTGTGAAGAAAACGTAACTGACGCCCGTTTTCCATTTGATACCACAGCGACAAACTTAATTATTTATGCTCCTCGCCCTATATTTTCTTTTATGCACAATCCTGCCTCCAACACCGCATCAAAATTCATATCGCACCCGCTTTTGAAAGCTGGCGTGGTAGAGCGGAGGAAGTATCAATTAGACATAGCAAAGGAGGCTACGAAGGGCTCATTAATGGTTGTCCTGCCTACCGGCCTGGGTAAAACGACCATAGCACTTTTTGTTCTGGTTAATCGACTGGCGACCGGAAAGATTCTCTTTTTGGCACCTACCAGACCGCTGGTGGAGCAGCATTCTACATTTCTAAAACAAGTCTTGAACATTGATTCTGCCCATATCCAAACGTTCACAGGCTCTATCCTGGCGGAGAAGCGTGGTACGCTGTGGGACGAAGCGCACATAATCGTTTCCACACCGCAAATAATCGAGAACGATCTGCTGAGTAACCGAATTACGCTCAGCGATGTTGCTCTCATTATCTTCGACGAATGTCACCGTGCGGTGGGAAATTACTCGTACGTTTACATCGCGGAGAAGTATGCGGAACAGGCAAAGGAGCCGTTGGTATTGGGAATGACCGCCTCTCCGGGCAGTGAGAGGGAGAAGATCCAGGAGATCTGCACATCACTGGGTGTGGAGCGTGTAGAAAGCCGGACGGAATATGACCACGATGTGGCACCGTTTATCTTCAAGAAGGGGTTTGAATGGCGCGGCGTAGACGTTCCTGCTGAAATACGGAAACAGAAACGCGTATTAGACGAGGTATTGGCGGAACGAGTAGAGGGATTACGCAAGCTCGGCTTTATAAGGAAGAAGAAAGGCAACGAGATCTCAAAAACGGAGATCCTGGCATTACGACAGATAATCGTGGCGCAATTAGCGACCCAGAAGCACGCGGACCTGTACAAAGCGCTGTCACTGCAAGCGGAGGTATTGAAGATCAAGCATGCGATCGACCTGATAGAGACGCAGGGTATTTTCGCAGTGAAGCGCTATTTCGAGCGGTTGCGGACTGAAGCGTTTTCAAAGGAGGGGAGCAAAGCGGCCAAGCGATTGCTGAAGGACGAGAAATTCGTGGAGGTTATGAGTGCGATAACTGCGTACGAAGGCGAGCATCCCAAGCTGAACGCGTTGATCGAGATACTGCAGCAGGAGGTCCACGAGAAACCGGATACGCGAATCATCGTGTTCACTAACTACCGAGACACCGCGGAGATGGTCGTTTCTGCGTTGCGCGACACGAACGCGGAAAGGGCAGGGATACGGGCGGTCAAGTTCATCGGACAGGCATCGAAGGCTGAGGATAAGGGCTTGAAGCAAAAAGAGCAGGTAGAGATAATAAATCAGTTCAAAGAAGGCGTTTACAACGTTTTAGTCGCCACTTCGGTGGCTGAAGAGGGGCTTGATATTCCGGCTACCGATCTCGTGCTCTTCTACGAGCCTATTCCATCCGCGATACGGAGCATACAGCGCAAAGGACGGACGGCGCGCCGAAAAGTGGGTAAGGTCATCGTTCTTATAGCGAAAGGTACGAAGGACGAGGCGTATTACTGGCTCAGCAGGAGCAAGGAACGTGCGATGCGGCAGCGGATAAGCGAGATGGGTGCGCCGAAGAGCGAAGAAGAAGATGCGGGAGAAGAGCGCGAAGAAGCGGTAAATGAAACTGAATTGGCAGCCAGGCCGCACGGTAATGAGGATAAAGGAGATGAGGAACAGAGGCGGATAACCGACTTCGAAAACGGATCGAACTTAACCATCTTCGTGGATCCCCGGGAGACGAGATCAGGCGTGGCACGGTTCCTTGAGAAAGCAGGCATGGACCTGAAATTACAAAATTTGGGGATTGGCGACTACGTGGTCTCGGATAAGGTTTGTATCGAGCGTAAAACCACGACCGATTTCCTGGATTCCTTGATAAACAAACGCAGGAATCTGTTAGAGCAGATTCTTCGTATGCGGAAGGAGTATGAGAAGCCCGTGCTCGTTATCGAGGGCGAATCGCTCTACGGGCAGCGGAACGTGCATCCCAACGTGGTACGGGCGGTAATGGCAACCATCGCTCTTGACCTCAGCGTGCCCATAATTCAAACGCGGGACGAAGCAGACACCGCGTCGTTACTCTATATCATTGCGAAGCGAGAGCAGCAGCCGAACAAAACGGAGATCAACCCTCACGGTAAGAAACCCTCGGCATCATTGAAAGAGCAGCAGGAGTATTTCATCTCGGCACTCTCCAATATCGGCATCGTGACCACGCGAAACCTGTTACGACACTTCAAGACGGCTGAAAACGTTATAACGGCATCGAAGGAGGATTTGATGGACGTGGAGCATGTGGGCGAGAAAACCGCCGAGCACATCAAGAAAGTGGTGAGCAGTGAGTACGAAGAGTGAAGATCTTTTGAGGCACCTGTTGTCCTTCCGTAAGATTTCAAATTTGCTGTGAAATTAGTTCACCAACATTGAGCTACAAATATGGATTCAATGCTCGAATAGACGATAAGAATCTAAACGTTATCATTTAACCGGTATATTTTTACCTCGTCGCTAACGTAGAACGGCGTGTATCCCACAATAGACTGGTTAGTCCAGAGCCGGTAATAAGTAGTTTGATTTGTGAGATCATTCATCCCAACCAATCGCCCATGCTCATCGAAAATCATCACGATAGACTCATTAAAGGATGTTTGTTTGTACCCCGCAGCATAACCTATTACGGGAGATATAAAAGCATCATTGAGAAAAAGCATTAGATATACTTCTGAACTATTGTGGTTCCGCCTAAGCGTTCGAGCGATCTGCAAGCCTTCGTCAGGGTCCGTTGCCATGATGACCTTGGAGACCTTCTCGACCTCCTCGTCTGGGAAGTACATCTGGTCGATTACCGATCGTCGTTCTGCGAAATACGCTACCGAGTTGCCATAGTCCCACCAATTGATGAACAGGGAATCCGGGTCTGTATTATTATTGATGTACCAAAATGCATCTTTCCATTCGGGGTTAATCGTATAGGAAAAACGCAACGCAGGTAAAGAACCAATAACAGGATTAACGAAGGCGATGCCTAAGATTATGAGAACAGCTACCGCCGCCGGCTTTTTCCATGCTGCTTTTTGCTCGTTCCGTCTCGCTTTTTCCACGATGAACGAGGCGCCTATGCCGATGGTTAGGTACACGAACATTGAGAATATGTCTATGAAATGGTATGCTCTTACTGCTGGAACCAGAGTAACAAGTAATACGGCAATGAGATATAAACCGCGTTTTTCGTTGCGTCGGTAAAGACCATATGCTCCAACTGCAGTCAGAGCAATCCCAACCACCAGGAAAGATCCGAAAAGAGCATCAAAGTTGCCAAGTCGTGGCGCTTTGAGGTCAGCCGTGAATTTGTAGACCAGCGGTCCCTCGGCGAACCGCAGCATCTCTGCTGCCCGCATTATCTCGGATGGTCCACGTACCGGATAGAGCATTAACGCTAGCAGAGAGCCTAAAAGCAGAGTAGAACAGATAAACACCCACGTCTTCAGCAGATAATTTTTTTCGCTATTCAGAGAATTGCGGTTGAGCAAGATGAAAGCGGTGAGAAGAAGTCCGTAAAAAATCAGTATCGCATGCAGGATAAAGTATCCTCCCCATGTGAAACCCGTAAGGCCGATAAGAACTGCCGGAGCGAGGATAGTTGCCAAATAGACAGATCGACTCTTAAAATCAAGTGGATAAGAGTTCTCAATCGTCTTGAGCGCCTTCCAAGCAACCGTAACAGTCAAGATGATGAGAAAAAGGGAAAGCGCGTTATGGAAGACGAACCCTTTCATGGTTCGGTAAATCAGAAAATAGGAGAATGAAGCAAGAACTCCCGCAATGATCCCCGCAGACGTGTTAAACAGGCTTTTTGCAAACCAGTAAATAACCAGCACGCTGGCTGCGCCGAGCAAAGGGGGCATCAACCCTTCGGCAATACTCATGCTTGGCTGCGAGAATTCGACGGGGATACAATCGACGAGCCTACCTACGAAAGCGAGGAGATAAGCCATACCGGGCTGGTATAAGGGCGCGGAGCTGAAAGGGTCCGGAACTGCCGGATGTCCGAACGAATAGATATGCTCGGCCTGTCGCGCCATGTACGCATCGTTATCCCATTTAGTTTCCCACGCGCCGCCCATGAAGCGTATTGTAAAGGCTAAGGCAAACAGCAAGATAAGAGGAAGCAGCTCTCTGATAAACCTCTCCCACCTGGCACTCTTTGATGGTGACATGGCAGTCCATTAACTTTTGTCCGCGATCGTATTTAAGAGGTGCGGTCTTAAGTAAACCTTCATCTAAGTAAGTAGACACACACGTACAACTAGTGCTAATTCACGATTAGAAGAAGCATACACGGGTTTTGTTACGAATGCGGTCACTCACCGCCATACTTTTTCTTAATCAAGAAGAGATCTTGTAGCAATGAGTTCCGTAGGTAAGGCTCACGCTGCTAAGGAGTGGTTCCAGTGCGCTGAAGCGATCGTAGAGATCGAGGGCGACCTCGTCTACAAGCGGAGAATAGAGAAGCGATACCGTGTAAACGAGCTGGACAAGCGACTGAGGAAGGAACGAACGAAGAGCGAAGCGAAGCTCATTTCGGAAGCGAGACGAAACGGCGTGCCCACGCCCGTCATCTTCGACGTCAATGAGTACGTATTGGTAATGGAGCGGATAGACGGAGCGCTCGCACGAGAAGTAATTACAGAGCCTATAAGCGAGCAAATAGGCGAGTTCGTGGGCATCCTGCACAAGAGCGGGATCATTCATGGCGATTTGACGACGTCCAATATCATCGTCGGCGGGGATGACCGTATCTACTTTATCGATTTCGGGTTGGCCTTTGTCGAATCGAACACCGAAGCGCGCGGCGTTGACGTTCATGTCTTTTTCCAAAGTCTTCAGGGCACGCACGAATCGTACGAGGAATTGAGAGCGGCTTTTACAAAGGGTTACAAGCGCACGTTCCCGCAGGCCGCGCAGGTGCTCAAACGAGCGGCGGAAATCGAACGTAGAGGACGGTATGCGGAACGATAGATAATTCGTTTCCGAAGCTTCGACCTCTCCCACGCAATGCGATGAATTGCGAGCATCTCTGGCAATTCGCAAGACTCTTCGGTATATAACTCACTTGCATCATAGGAGTTCCAAGAATTCTTCTACCGTCAAACCCGCCTCCTTTATTATAGCTCTTAATGTACCCTTCGCTATAGCTGGATGGTCCGGGATGGTTAACGGCTTTCGATAAGAATGCCTTAGATGCACATGACTCCCCTTTTGGTCGCGAACATAATAACCAATCTTAGATAGTGCCTTGATAACCTCTTTAGCAGAAACTGTAGGTAGTTCCATTTATATATGCACACTCACAAAAGTTTCCTTGACGCCTTCTTGGTGTGTAATGGGAATGCCCTCTTCAGCTAATGCCCTGAGATGCAACTCGATTGCTTCAGCTATGTTTTTCTTTGCCTCCGCCTCCGTTTTACCCTGTGAGATACAGCCAGGGAGCGCTGGCACGGTGACTACATACCAACCATCTTCATCCCGTTCTATCTTTATTTTGAACTCCATTGCTTGCTTATAATATTCCGCTTTGATATTTAAGATGTTTGCTCAAGTGTTAAATAAACTTTTATACCACTCTTGATCGACTTTGCTCAACCTCACAAGACCGAAAGTTTTATAAGCTTTCCAAAAGCTAAAAAAGGTATCTTAGCGGTGGAGAATAAAAGTGAGAAGTAGATTCATTTGGGAGGTACTAGCAATCTCAATCGTTCTCGTAATGGTTGCAAGCAGCGTGATTGTGTATAGCTCAGACGGAGAAAAAGGGATGGATGAAGGCAGTGAAAAAGTGTTATCCCACTTAAGGCACCGCCTTTTATTGGCGTTGCATCCGCGTCCTAATCGGCTCCAGCACCTCATTGAGCGACCTTATCGCATTTGCCTTCAAATCCGAGGGATGTAACGTGCCCTCGACATAATCGCGTTCGAGCTCTTCATAATGCTCGTAACTGAGATTCCCGCCGTATTTCTCGCTTCGCTCGATTGTCACCTCGCCATTCAGTTCAGGACTTGGGAATATCACATGCTTATAGATCTGCAGTACGGGATTGCCCTCTGCGATCTCAGGAGGGCAGAACGCGCTCATCAACTTCTTTTTCACGCTTTCCGCAGGCTCGTCGATTGCTATGAAATTCTGCTTGGATGAGGACATCTTATCGCCGTCTAACCCGATTAAGAGCGGCGTATGGATACAGATCGGCGCTTTCAAGCCCAGCTTCGGGAGATTATCGCGAGCAAGCATGTGGATCTTCCGCTGGTCGATCCCGCCTACGGCAATGTCTACATCGAGGTGCGCAATGTCCACCGCTTGCATCAGCGGATAGATCGCTTGCGAGACTTTCCGGTCCTCCGTGCTCCGGGATACCTCGTCCATGCTCCGGCGCGCTCGCTTCTCCGTCGTTATCGTCGCGAGCCGTAAGACATTCATCATATATCCCTCATCCATTTGATACGATGTGCCAAAAACGAATTCAGTCTCTTCGGTCAAACCCGAAGCTTCAAAGCAGCGCTTATTGTACTCCGCAGTCTCACTTATCTGCTCGAAATCACCCTTCTCATTCAGGTACGCATGCAAATCAGCGAGCAGCACGACGATATGCACGCCAAGGCGCTGCAGCTCTCGCAACGTGTATAAAAACGGTAAATGCCCGATGTGCACATTGCCACTCGGCTCAATGCCGACGTACGCTCTCGGCTGGCGCTCCAATTTTGAACTCAACAACGCCACTAATTCGTCCCTCGTTATTATCTCCTCTACGTTCAGTTCTAACCTCTCCAACGCTTCGCTGCCTTTCATTTCCGCCTTTCCCTCTTACGCCTATAACTATCAAAGATAAAAAAGTTAGTTCTTTTCTCCGCCTTTTCGATTCGAGGAACAGGTGAACCTCAGGCTAAGGGTTAAATAAACACTCCATAAATAGCAATCGCATCGCACACCAACGCCCACACCGACACCACCCGGGTTCGAAGTGGTATTCGCAATCGCAGGGTTACTCGCAGTTGCGTATATCGTGAAAAGAGGAGGTTAGTCAAAGCCTCCTTTCTATTTTTTAGTTTTAGCCCGATCACATGATCGAGATTTGAACGTTTTAATGCCCCCAGAACGCCACCGCCTCGTGCTCTTTAACTTCTCACCTAACCCACCTAACGCAACCTTTCTTCTAACTCTGCCACCTCAAAATCCCACTGCCGAATCCCCATTTCATCGAACTTTGTTTTCGCTTTCTCCAACCATTCCCGAGCTTTTTCTTTATCCCCATTGGCAAACGCGAGCTGCGCCTCCAACATTAAAATTTCTGGCTGGCGTCTGCCGTAGCCCATTTTCTCCACCATCTCCTTCCCTGTTTGCAGATGCCCGGCAAATTCGCTTACCATTTCTTCCCTGCTCAACGTCACTTCTTGCCCATCCTCAATTATCTGTTTATTACCAACTGCCAACTGTTGATTGATTACGCGGCACGCCTCCAGATGATAATCCACCAGCCACAGCTTCATACTTCCCCGTTCCGCAATCTCCCGTGCTTCCTCCAGATCGTCCCAGGCTTTATGGAAGTTATGTTGCACCCGATACAAGAAGGCACGAGCAAATAAACCACGAGGTAAATAATCTTGTTTTCCCGCTTCTTGCAAGCCCGCCACCGCCTGGTTCAGGTAGTCCTTCGCCCTGAGCGAAGTCGAAGGGCGCTGCTCCTCTAGCCGCATTTCTAACAAATACGCCCGCCCCAAAGAGAGGTTTTCCAGAGCGATATCAAGAATAGCATCATAAGCTGGATTCCATTGAGGAAGTTTACGCCATTTGAAGATAGTATTAACCCGCTCCAGCACCTCCCGCACCTGCCCCAGGCTCAGCAGCAGATCGCAGAACTGAAAGCCACGTCGAGAATAAAGATAGGAATAGTTGGGTTCATTCTCTTTCTGAATCTTCTCATTTTCTCGAAAGAATTTTTCAGCTTCTCTAATATCTCCAGCATATAATAAAGCATTGGCTAATGTAGAGCGACGATCTCCTCTATTAATGTAATCCCCGCTGCGGTCGGCAAAGTCCACGCTCTGGCGGGCAGACTCCATCGCCTGCGGCACATCACCCATCGTCAGGTAAAGCTGGCTGAGGTTATCTGCGGCTCTTGCAGCATTTTCCCAATCTTTATTTTTAGCAGTCATTTCAGTAGCTGCTTGCATGAGTTGTACCGCCTCACGCAGCCGTCCTAGCGCCTGCAGAGCAGTACCCGAACTATTCAAGACACCAGCAACAGCAGATTCCCTTAATTTCGAAGTTGGAAGTCTCCAAGGTTCATCAAAGAACTTTGATAATACTGCTAACCAAGAACCCATTGCTCCTAATTTATGAACAACATAATATTCATTTTTTCTGTTAATCCGATCAAAATAAATTTCATCATACACCTCTTGATACTTCCCCGCCTGACAGCCACGCGCCACCGCGGCAAACAGCGGCTCCATCTCTTCCAATGTGTCGGGCAAATATTTGCCATACAGCTTTTCAGGCAGGCTTTTGTAATAGTCATATAGTCGACTGTGGGCTTCCTGCCAGGCTTTTGGATTGTTAGCTTTCAATTTCTCACCAAAATGCTCGCGGATCAGCGGGTGGCAGTCCACGATATCGGGACGGTGCTCGTCTTTAGCGGCAAGCAGCCGCAGGTCTCGCAAATGCTGGAGCGTAAAATCCCAATCTTCATCCGAGAGACCCTGCAAGCTGTCGGTCAAGCCTTTTATCACAGGTTTCTGGTTCAATTCTGCAATAGCTGCCAGCGGGGCGGGACGATCAAACAGTCCCATGATATACAACAGGTCAAGCTCGGGCGTTCCCTGCAACCAGATCTCATAGGAATTCATCACATTTCGAGCATGCTTCCCTTGTTTATCTTTTTCGTACGTCAGTTTTTTTATCTTGTCACGCTCGCGTATTTCACCGCCGAATCGAACAGCGATATATCTACCCAGTAAAGTAAGCGCCAGTGCATGTCCTCCGTATTCTATGGAGGCGCTTTCCAATTCTTTATCCGTTCCTTTTGTCACGCCGGCTTCCCGCAATAGCTGTCTACCTGCTTGCGGTGATAGATTTTCGAGAACGATTCTTTTGGTCGATTTGTCAACAAAATGTTCAAGATCCGCTATCGCGTAGCGCGTGGTGATTACACATAACCCGGGATTAAATCGCGCCAAATCTTTGAGCAATGCCTGTAACCCTTGATCTCGTAAGACACCTTCTTGTTCTCCTGGCGGATACTGCAGCGGCTCCAGGCCGTCAAGGATAAGAAGTATTCTGCGCTGTTTGATTAACTGTGCAAGTTCTTTCCTTTATCCCACGGTGATTTTAACGGTTCGCCCTGGTAGCCGAACCACGCCAGAGCATCCTCGAAAAAGGTATCGGCAGATGCCTGTTTATCTTCCCGTGTGCCCTGGCTGTAAAACGACCAGCCATAGACCCGGTCGGCACCGCGGTAATTATCCTGTTCCATCTGGTTCAGCCATTCGTTCACCAGCGCCGTCTTCCCCACGCCGCCCCAGGCGACAAGGCTGAGGATATTCGTGTGGGGGTCGTTCCAGGCGTCGTCCAGCATCTGGAGTTCTTTCTCACGACCGAAGAGGTCTTTGCCCGTGGTCGGGAGTTTTGCGAGCATAATTTGGGGCTGGAAAAAGTCCTGCTTTCGTTCTCGTGGCGGCAGCTTGCGCAATTCGCCCAGTTCTGGTTTTAATATTTCAAGCTGATGAGTGAGCCGTCGGTAAAGCGTCTCATAACCCGCTTCGGTATCCACACGATAATAGGTCGCATCCAGCAGGGGTGTGGGGATATACAACACTTGATCGGCAGCCAGCAGAACCGGAATAAATCGAGTATTGATTGAATCCGCACGATAAATGTGCTGATAGATCAATTTCCCTTCCCATTTAACGCCCAGCCCTTTGCCAGGCTCTTCTTCACCCATGACGCGGCGATAGTACTTTTCGGTGCAGATCATCAGGACAAAATCATCGTTCTTGATGTGCCGGTCCATCCACATGGTCCAGCCCTCTGGCGGTGACTCTTCATACTGGTCGAGGATGCAGTCAATGCCATCCTCCCTGAGACGATCGGCTAACGTCAGAACCCGGTCGGCATGATCCCGGGAATCATGACTGTAACTAATGAAAACCTTCGGCGTGTTCATCCCTTAGCTCACCTTTTTTACACGACACTATCTCCTACGTATAGAGAAAGGGTTATTTATAGTGCGTGCATTTGTCACTCCCAGATGGACGATTTTCCCTGCGGGGTGATCCTATCATCTATCCTTCCGGTGCTCACGTCGTAAACAGCTTGTAGATCCTCGTGATTTTATTCGGCAGTTTCATCACGTCATCGATCACGACCCAGCGGCTGTTCGCGTACATGCGCGGCAGATACGCCGCCGCTTCTCGATCCACGGTAATACAGAACGACTTGATCCCGTATCGCTGCGCTTCTCGCAAGGCCATGCGCGTGTCTTCAATCGCGTAATCGCCGTGATAATCGTGATCGAGCGGCTTGCCATCGCTCAGGAGAATGATTAGTTTCGTATTCTCCTCTCGGCGATTCAACTTCGTCGTCGTGTGTCTGATTGCCGGCGCAATGCGCGTCGATTGCTCGTTCGTCAGTATCGAGATCTTGGTTTGCACCCGCTGATCGTACGCGTCCTCAAAATCCTTGATGGTGTAAAACATCACGTTGTCCCGACCATAGCCCGAGAAGCCGTAAATGGCGAATGCATCGCCCAATTCCTCCAGGGCTTCCGACATCACGATCAACGCCTCTTTCTCACACGCGATCGTCGCGCCGCCCGTGCTCCCGCTCACGTCAACGAGGAACGCCACGGCGATATCGCGCGACCTCCTCTCCGTTCGCATATAGTTCCGCTCGGACGGCGAGAGCCTCAGCCGTTTATCAATGAAATATTGTACCGCTGCATCCAGGTCGATATCATCCCCGTCAAATTGTTCCCGTAATTTCACCAGACCCTCAGGCCGCAGCATCTGGAACTCGCGCCGAATGCTCTTTATCAGGCCCTTATACTTAGCGAAAGTGCTCTGATAAAATGCATTCGAGCCACCCTTCAGGCTCTGTTCCCGCACACGCGTCCAGTTCGGGCGATAATCGCTAATGTCACTGCCCCACTCGTGATACAGAAATGTGCCCTGCTCGCGCTGAAGCCCGTTCTCATCCCGAATCACCGTCTCAAGGTCGCTCAAATAAGCCTTCACTTTGCTCGGCTCGAGCGCTTCAATCCGTGACTCGATCTCTATGGGCTTGATTCCTTTCTCCTTGAACAGCGTTCGTAACAGCTTTTTTACGGTATCCTCGGAAACGCGCTGCTCCTCAGCCGATGTCTGCGACTGTTCTGAGGGTTGCATTTGGCCGTTATCCTGCTCAGCCATGCTCTCGGGACTGTCTAATTTCTCGCGGATCTTTCGCGCGGTCCTGCCGAAATTGCCGACGTTCTGATCAACG
Source organism: Desulfobacteria bacterium (assembly GCA_035528755.1). Taxonomy (GTDB): domain Archaea; phylum Halobacteriota; class Syntropharchaeia; order Alkanophagales; family Methanospirareceae; genus JACGMN01. The sequence goes on from DATKXZ010000066.1 coordinate 22,977, forward strand.
TGCGATTGGTCTAACGGTGATGAAAACGGAGCTATTGGTTGATACGGCTCCAAAAAAGAGTCAGCTATCAGGAAATATACGTCAGCAACAACTCGCGCAGTTTCGTGGACATCGACATGCGGAGCGGATAACGTGTGGCTTATCGAGAGTGCACGCTCAAGTGTTTCTTCTAAATGCTCCGGAACGTGCTCTTTTGTGCTGCCGCCCATTAACGTTTGCGCGATGAGTTCCACTGCTCTTTGTTTATCCGTAGCTAAATCCTCAAGAGAAGGCCGTTTGGAAACCATGTGTCCGTTGATGTCCGCTATCTGCTCACCAAGAACCGGATATTCCGCTTTCAGCCGCGAATTGATCCGATAATCTTCAAGAACGGTGGTGAGATCCTTCGCTAACGCAGGCTCTGGAAAGAGTGCATAAAATTGCTCTAGATCGCTTGTTCTCGCCATTTAGGTGTCCCCTCCGTATCCGTATTTCGCCCGTATCATACCGGCGACATCCGGGGCCTTCGTGAGCTCGAAATCGAAGCTGCCGTATTCCAGATGAGCCTCTTCGTGCGTCGCCATAACCTTATAGAGCGTGAAGTTCCGCTCCTCCTCTTTGAACTCCTGGATCCGTTCCGGCAGAAAGATCCTCGTGCCGTCGGTTGAGGACTCCTCGGCCTCCGCAAGCTCGATCCGATAGCCTAATAGTGCGTTCAGATAATGTGCCAAAACGGGCTTTACTTTCCGCAATTCGAGCCCGTGAGTATTCGCTTCAATAAACGCGGCAAATTCCGTGGATTCGCCTCGCACGAACGATGTTGCTCTTCCTTCTCCTAGCGTTGCCAATTCCGTAGCTTGGGCGGCAATCTTCTCTAACCCGTCAATACCTACCCGGCCAATGATAGCGGGGCTCTCCTCAAACAAGCTGACCGCGGTAATACCACTATACTCGGCCACCTGAGTACAAAGACCGAAAACAGCCTTCACTAACTCTTTATCGCCGTATTCGTGCAATCGCTTGAAGAGGTCAGGACTTTCGGTAAGTAACCGAACAGCAGTTCTCCAATTGTAATCCTCGGCAATCTGGCAGCAGAGATCATAAACACTCGTAACTAACTCCTTATCGTCTCCGTACCGTAGCAACTCCATAATGAGGTCAGGACTCTCATCAAGTAATTTGGCAGCAATAAAACCGTCGTCTTCGTTGACCTGGCTGCTGAGATCCGCAATCTTCTCCAAACACTCATAACCGACGCGATCAATAAGCTCCGGACTCAGCTCAAGCAATCGCGCGGCAACGAAACTGTCCTTCTGGGCGACCTGAATGCTGAAATCCGCTACGCGCTCCAGATATTCATAACCCACGCGATCAATAAGCTCCGGACTCGTTCCGAGCAGTTGCGCGGCCGTTTTCCAGCTATACGTAGCAACCCGGCAGCTCAGTGCCGCGATCTTCTCCAAATTCTCATAACCAACACGATCAAGGAGTTCCGGACTCATCTCGATCAAACTAACGGCAACATCACGATGTTCTTTGGCGACCTGGCGAGCAAGACCCGCAACCTCCTCGAAACCTTCGTAACCGACTTTGGCAATGAGTTCGGGACTCAGCTCAAGCAACCGCGCGGCAACAGCAGGATGATCCTCTGCTACCTGACTGCAAAGGCCCGCAATCTTCTCCAGATTCTCATAACCAACACGAGCAATAAGCTCCGGACTCATGCCTAACAGTCGAGCGGCGATTCTCCAGCTATCCCGGGCTACCTCAGAACAAAGCCCATAAACCGCCATTACCTGGTCTTTATCGCCCTGCATGAACAATCGATCAACGAGATCCGGGCTCTCCTCAAGCAATCGAGCAGCGACGAAAATAGTATCCTGGGCTACCTGACGGCAAAGCCCATACACCGCCATCACCAGATTCTTATCACCATACGTTAATAATCGCGCAATGAGCTCAGGACTCTCATCGAGCACCCGAACAGCAGTCTTTCCACTATACCTGGCGATCTGATTACGAAGACCCACGACCTCTTCCAAGCCATCAAAGCCTACGCTATCCAGTAACGGATACAGGTCGCTCACGAATCGCTCAAGCACTGCACCTTCGTAATCATCCCTCAGGAGGTTCCTTATCTTCCGCTCTCCACGGATCCTCTTGATTGAGTTCCCTACCATTTTCAGAACAATCCTCACTAGACCGGTTAGTTACATGGTAAAGTAATTTTTGAGGATCTCTTCTATGCTCCTCTTTAGATCGCTATCGTGCGTTAACGGCTCTATTAATGTCGAAGAGAGCGCCTCCTTCATGGGCACGCCACTCTTGAGCAAGGTGCCAGCATAAACAAGTTCCCTGGTGGAAGCACCTTCTTCGAGCCCTTGTTGAACGAGATTTCGTATCTTATTCGCCGCTTTTACCAGCATCCTCGCGGTCTCTGCTTCAATACCCGTCTCTTGCTGCACTATCTGCGTTTCCAGGTCTTCGTTCGGCCAGCCGAAATCGATACTGACAAACCGCTGTCGTGTGCTCGGCTTCAATTCCTTTAAGATGCTCTGATAGCCGGGATTGTAGCTAATGACCAGCATAAATTCGTCGGGTGCATAGAATATCTTCCCCAGCTTCTCAACCATCAAATATCGCCGGTAATCGGTTAAGGGGTGAATGACAACCGTGGTGTCTTTTCGCGCTTCTACGATCTCGTCCAGGTAAACGATTCCGCCGTTCTTTACCGCCATAAGGAGCGGGCCGTCAATCCACTCGACTTCGTCTCCTTTGATGATATACCGTCCCGTTAAGTCATTGCCGCTTAACCCGTCATGACAGGCAACCGTATAGAGCGGTCGACCCAGCTTCCAGGCCATATACTCAATCAATCTCGTCTTACCACTGCCTGTAGGCCCCTTCAGCATAACGGGTAGTTTGTTCTCATGAGCAGCTTCAAATAGTTCAACCTCATTGCCTTGCGGTAAATAAAACGGCTTCCCCTTTATTTCGAAGCTGTCGTTCTCGTATATCGAGTCCAATCGCTCTAACATTGCCGCTCGCCTGATAATGATTAATTAATTGAATTAACTCGCAGATATTTAAATCTTTCTTTTGTGGTTCTTTTCGTGTTCATTCAGTGCTTCTCAGGCTGCTAGAGCGTTAAATAAGACTTAAAATAGGTTCTTATTTAAAATGAAAGGAGTAGTTATCTTTCAGGCGGATATCGGTGATGCATGGCACTCCGCCGCTCCTGATTTTTAGAGACCCTGACGTTACCTTACTATTCCTGAGGCAAGAATGGTGGAAAAATGAAGGTCTGGCTTATGCTGCCGATGTGCAGTACAGCATGCATGCCATGCACTGGAACAAGTTCAGGAGACGTCGAATTGTTGTGTTTCAGATTTTGCATTGCACGGTGCAATTTACAAGCAATCAAATTTTTATTCTTCGTTTACCTTTGCAATTACTTCTTTTCCTATCCTCTTTGGCACTATTTCTAATTCAGCGTGCTCAAATGCGGTTTCTAGTTCTTTTCCTTGCTGCAAGTAATCGAGGAACAGCGCCAAAGCGGCTATTTCCGAATGCGGCTGGTTACCCACGGCTATGTTCCAGTCCGCGGCTTCGTAAACCTCATAAGGGACCTTTTCCGCACCGACGACCACCAGTATACGCGATTTTTCTTTTTCCGCAGTAGCGCGTATCTCGTCGATCACGTCGGGAAGGTTCTCACCGTACATCGTGAGATGACACACCTTTCCGCCTTCGTGCTTCCAGGTCTTTATCGCGTCGCGCCACGACACGCCGGTTTGAACAAAGAAATCACCGCCCCAGCGCTTCGTAACTCTATTTAGACTCCGCTCCACGCCCTTGTCCTCGGAGGTGAGAAGCATGCCTCGTGCGCCCAATGCGCGTCCGACTAAGCCGACATGCGTTGTCACTCGCTTATCACGTTCCAAGCGGTGTCCTAATCTCAGCACTACAATTTCCATCTACACACAACACATACACACTGTTTCTTTTTGAAACTTTTAAGGAACGTTTTATCAACAAACGTTTAGGAAAAGTTTGACCAAAAATGTTTCGCAGCTTCACAGAAAAGAAAAGCAACAAACACTGAAAACTCCGAGAAAAGGTTTATAGAAATAACATAGAGTAGAAAACGAACGAACGATCGATCAATGCCTGAGACCATGAACTGGAAAGAGTTACAAGAGAGCATAAAACGATGTACGAAGTGCAGAGAGGCGGGTCTTTCAGGGGTCAGATGCCCGGATGTGCGAGTGCCATCGGTGGAGCCGCGGAACGTTAAGCTACTCTTTATCTCAGAAGCGCCGCCGCTGAATACCCAGTTCTACTTTTACAATGAGAACTCGAATGATCGACTGCGAAACAGGCTATTCGGAATCTTACGCGACGTAGGCTATGAGATCAGCACGATAAAGGATTTTGACGATGCTGGTTTCTTTCTCCTGCCCACGGTGAAGTGCCCCTCAGCACGAGATGGGTGCAACACCGCGCCACGTGGCCGAGTTATAAAACTCTGTGCCGCAGAGCACCTCAAACGGGAGCTGGCATGTATCAAGCCCGACGGCATTTGCTTATTAGGACGGACAGCGCTCCAGGGACTGTCATGCCTACGCGATCTGCGAGCCGTGCAGGTGCACGATTCCGTAGACCTGAGTGGTACTACTGTATCCAAAGTGGCAGGAAGCGTATTGGAAGTAGAGATTTCAGGTAAGGCTGATATCACGTTGATTCCTTCGTACTGGCCCACGCAGCGGCATCGTAAATATCACGAGATAGGCGAGCACATCAAGTTGCTGATGGATGCGATACGGTTTTAGCGTATTTTTAACGTTTTGTAAAACAAAGTATCTTAGAGTTATAACTACTAATATGACGGATAGTCCATCTTCTACCGTACAAGTGCCCCTCGTACTGGTTCAGGACGACCTTGTATTAAGCGTCGAGAAGCGGGCGAAGAGTGTTGAGTCCTAATATTATTTCGCCTACTATCCATTAGACCTTTCACGAGGCTGTCCAACAATTATCTACGAATCGATAGAATACACTTAGATCTAAAGCTCACTTGCTATCCTTCCAGCTTGTGTTAACGTGTCTATGAATTATTGGACGTGCAAAAACCGGTTGATTTTTATATTAGTGGTTCA
>DATKXZ010000067.1:0-15926 GCA_035528755.1 Desulfobacteria bacterium
TTGAGTAGAGATGCGGCAGTTATCGGTAAGATCTTAGGATCGGTTACCAATTTGGTATCGAAGGTCAAGAACTTTTTAGGTTTCCATCCAATAGTTAACTTTAAGTGTCACTGCTGATAATGGATTGGTAGACGGCCTCAGAATATGCCATAAATAAACGGTCTCCTCTTTCATTATTCGTAGTCACCACCATCTCGCTTTTAATCCTCTCGATCAGGTACGGACTTATCGATTTTTCAGTGAGCAGAGACACGGGTCTCGCTCTGTTCTCTGGGCAGCGAACGCTGCGAGTGAGGCGCGGCCTATTGGACATCGCCTCCACTCGTCTTGTTGGCTGTCTTTCTCTTCTTGCTTGCCTTCTTCTCGCTGGCAGCACTCTCGGTGGGTTGCTTCTCTTGTTTGTGTAGCATTTTCTCAACATATGCAAAGAACTGAGTGCCCTTTTGGGTTATGGCGTATCGACGATACTTGACGCCTGCTACTTTCTCGTTTTGCACCAACTCATATGTCTGGAGCTTGGGGCAAAGAGTGAAGAATGCGAAAGACTGCAAGTCGGTCATCCCAATCTGATTTGTGATCCCGCTCATCAACATATCTTTGAAAGACAGAGCGAGATTTAACACAGACACTTCATCTGGAACGTCGGATGCATTTTCAAATGACTGCTTGGCAGTGGTCACGTCGACTTTTGTCGAGGAAAGCAAGTCCACCAGTTCTGCGAACTCCTCTTCTAATGCAGAAGAGCTGCGGCTACGCTTCTCAATCTGCTTCGCTTGTGAGGCAAGTTTCTCACGGAGTTTCTGGTTCTCTGCATGCAGACGGGTAAGCTCGTCAGCGAGGGCTTTGGTGTCGGGTATCTCGGTTGCTCGCACCCAACCTTCAAGCTTATACTCTGATTCAAGCTGAGGTACGGTCTCCAGGACGGCTAGTTTTACATCCTTGTGGTCGGTAAAGAAAGAAGGCATCTTGCTCAAGACTTTCTGTCTGAAAGCTTTGAGTTTGTTCGGATTGTCTTTCTCGAGGACACTGTTCCCAATAGCCTTCACCTTTAACTCCAATGCGTGCTCATCGATAACGACCGCAAAGTGTGGCTTGCCAGAACTCACAGCAAAATCATACTCCAATTCTATGTAACTCAAACCTGAGTTTGGTTCGATGGAGCCATAGCGTCCCCCAAGAATTATCATGTATATATCAGAATCAATGATCCAGCGCTGGATGACTTCCCACTGGCTCTTGTCTCCAGCAGTGAAGAGCTCCATTCCTGCAGGGATATGCCCTGACTTGAGAATGGCTTCGACAGCGGCCTGCCTCTCATCAATCAAGTCCTGGTAGGTCGATGAGATAAAAACTTGTAACTTGGATTTCATGCTCACTCCTCTCAGCCAACAGTTACTTTTATATTATTGCTCTGTATGCTTAAAAGCTTTGCGATTTATTAGCATATGTTTAAAACTTTGAAGTGAACGGGCACCACTTCAAAGCGATCCCTCAACAAGGTGCTGTTTCGTGCAATATAAAAACCTCATGTGAAAAATTGTATTGCAAAGCTATAAGTTATCAATCAAGTATGCGGGAGCCATTCCGAAGGTATCTGTCGGAGAACGCACGCATTAAGATCAAATATATCCCTTATAACCTCTTCCCCATCACATACACCTCAGCACTCCGTTTTCGTGAGGCTTCCGATGCGTACGCTCTCATTATTTTGAAATTATGCTTTACCCACTCACCATGCCAGAAAAATAATCCGATAGCAGATACTTTTATCTTTGACCATGCCTTTTATCATTCTTGTTTGTGGAGTTGATGTAGACGATGGACGTGAAGGACATCCTGAAAGTAATCGTAAGCATCTTCCTTTGTCAGCTCGCAGGTGTGATTGGCGCAGTCGCAACGAGTGCCTCGATCCAAACCTGGTATGTCACGCTCACCAAGCCCTTTTTTACCCCGCCCAATTGGCTCTTTGCGCCCGTGTGGCTGACGTTGTACACACTGATGGGCATCTCCCTATTCCTCGTCTGGCGGCAAGGCGTTCAGGATCCTTGCATGAAAATGGCACTTGCGCTCTTCGGTATTCAGTTACTCCTCAACGCCTTCTGGTCGATTGCGTTCTTCGGGCTCAGATCACCGCTTGCAGGGCTTAGTGTCATTCTGATGCTATGGATTGCGATCGCAGCGACCATTGTGAAGTTCTTACCACTCTCGAAACCCGCGGGATTACTCCTCATCCCCTATATCCTCTGGGTGACCATTGCCGCAGCGTTGAACCTCGCAATTGTGCTCTTAAATTGAGAGAAGGAGAGAGATTTGAAGCGACCAGATAAACGATGATGCGGGCGAATGGCAAAGGAAAACTTCCCCTCAAATCCCTAGTCGTCCAAGGAGGTTCTTCAGTTTTGTAATATCCTCCTTCGTAACGTCAAATTCGGAGGCATAGGGACAGAGATGGTCCATTACAGCTTTACGGAGCTCTTCGTCGTAAATTAACGGGTATATCCGGCATCCTTCCGGTCTATACGGATATATCCTGCAGCCGTCCTCTGAGAGGAAGGCGCATCGTCCTGCAATGTTCTTGAGATGCCGTCCACCGTCTACTTTAATCGTAAAATCGCTCAGATCATAGCCCCGCTTCACGATTTTCGTTACGTCAAACACCGAAAGCGGCATGCTCGTTTCGATGCAACACCGTACGCATCTATGGTTCACGCACGGAATCCCGCTTCCCAGGGGGTGCTTATGGCTGCTGCGGCTCTTCATCGCAATAACTTTCTTCTTCTCAAATCAAATAAATGGTTTAAAAGCGTCTACTTTTGTGGGTGTGGTGTGATACGCGGTAAACTAAATGGATTTCGTCGTCTAATCAGTAAATTTGCTGGAAATCACACCATGCTTCTTTACCTCAAGATGAGCTCAGGCTTTGTTTGTACCCCTTCCCCACTACATACACCTCCGCACTCCTTTTGCGGGAGGCTTCCGGTGCGTATGCTTTTACGGAACGGAACTTCTCCTTCACGCTCTTATAGAATTCGGGGTAGTACTCACCCTGGAATATCTTCGTGACGAAGCTACCATTGTTCTTTAACAACTCAGTAGCAACATTGAGAGCGGCCGTACTCAATTTACACGATCGATACTGGTCCAGATCTTTGTTACCTGATAATTGCGGCGCTACGTCTGATATCACGACGTCCACCGCTTTTCTCTCTTTCGATGCGAGCGCCTCTTGTATTGTAGAGATAGTCTCTTCGTTGGTGATATCTCCCTTCAGTACCACAACACCCGCTATAGGCGCCATCGACAGCAGATCCACGCTCACAACCAAACCGTGCTCACCGACCAACTCGCGTGCGATTTGTGACCAGCCGCCGGGTGCTGCGCCGAGATCGACGATAACGTCACCCGACTTGATGAGCGTGAACTTCTTGGATATCTGCAGCAGTTTGAATGCGGACCGCGACCGGTATCCCGCTGTTTTCGCCTCCTTGTAAAACCGATCGTGCTTAAGGTCTGCTCGTTTTACCATGTGCTTATACTAACGCACGCAAAGAGGAAAAGATAAACTTAGCTCCGTCTTTAGGCCTCTGCGTCGAGTCGAGGATATGAATTCTGAAAACGAAAGAAAAACGAATCTTATGCTCTTATTTCGCCCGTTTCACGGTTACTGCTATTTCGTCCCAGTCCTCTTTTACGCCCTTCAATGCCGAAACCGCACTTGCAATTGCCCGTCCGATAATGTTTTGCACAAACATGTTCGCGTCGATCTCTTCTCCATCCACCACTATTACCAGGTCTACGTCTTCTTCCATTTTTGTTACCTCCTATTTTCAGTCTATCCCTTATATGTTCTTACCGAAAGAACGGCTCTCGATACTTCGTTGCCAACCGCAACTGGTTAAGGATATGTTCGTCGTCCGTACGCTCTACGGGAACGAGATTATCATCTCGGAGCAAACAGCCTTTGAGCTTGCCATCCGACGTTATTCGCAATCGCGAGCAGTTGGCACAGAACTCCGTGTTATCGATCGGGTGCACGACCTCTACCTCCACACCGTCGACAATATACTTCTTCCTGCGCTGCAGTCTTCTTGTTCTTATAGCAGACGCCTTCGATTTGAGTTCCTCTTCGACTTTACCGAAGTCCGCCTTGTACTGCTGCAGAGGCGAGTCAAACGAGGGAATCAACTCGATGGGCTGCAGGATCGCCGCGCCCCCATCGCCGCGTTTTTTACACTCACCGACGAACCGCATCATATCCACGAGTTCATCGTCATTTATACCCTTCAGAACGACCATATTCAGCTTGATCGGCGTAAGCCCTGCGTCAATCGCGCTGTAAACGCCCTCAATTACCTGGGGGAGGTTGTTGCTTGTTCGCGTAACGAAATCGTATCGGTCCGCTTTAAGCGAATCCAAACTGACGTTCACCCTATCGAGGCCCGCATCAGCGAGGTCTGCCGCATAGTCCTGCAGTAATACGCCGTTGGTCGTTACCGAGATGTCATCTTCAAACGCGCGCATGCCCTGCACGATCTCCGCGAGGTCCGTACGCATCAACGGTTCGCCACCGGTTATTTTTATCTTTCGTATGCCGAAATGCTCGGATGCCACGCGTGCGATCGCGATTACCATCTCGGCGCTGATTTCTTTCTTCCCGTGTCTCGCCCGTCCTTCGCCCTCGTGATGACAATAAATGCAGTCATAGCTGCACCGGCTCGTCAGCGAGAACCGCAAGCTCCGTATCGCCCTGCCGTAATCGTCCACCAATCGTTCCTTAGCTGCTCCGGTTCCGTCCGCTCTTTGTTCCATTTCTCATATCAGCCTCAGGTGAAGATCATACTCACTGCCAGCGTAATAAGCGCAAGGCCTAATGCAACGCCGTAGACGCTCCTGTCCCATGCTAACACCTTCCTTCCGTCCAGGACGCTAATCGGAATGAGATTGAACACGGCGAGCCAGGCATTGATCGTCATGCCGAACGTGCCGATCAATCCGATTGTGCCGTAGGGAACGAGACTGTGGAGCGCGAAGAAAAGAAACGCTAAGAGCACGTTCATCATCGGTCCCGCTACCGCTATCTTGCCGTTTTCCTCTCGCGTGAGATACGGATTGAAGATCATCACCGCGCCGGGCGCAACGAATATAAAACCGAGAAACGCGGTGGCTATCGCCAGAAGCAGCATATGCGGCGCCATTCTGAATTCAGACCATGCGCCGTAGCGTTGCGCGACCACTTTATGCGCGAGTTCGTGGAAGATAAAGGCAAAGCCAACGGTAACCGCGGAGATGACGAATATGGAAAACAGACTCAGCGGGTACCACCGACGGAGTATAATGGTGAAGGCAAGGGCTATCGCAAGCCACGCTATCACCAGATGCTTCAGTTCCGTTTCGCTCGTGCGTATCGGCATTCTTTGCTATCCGACTGGATTAGAATAGATAGCCCGGGACGGATTCGAACCGACGTTACGAGGTCCAGAGCCTCGCATGCTTGACCGCTACACTACCGGGCTATTTTCTTATCTGCGCTTTCTCGTATAAAAATCTTGGATTGGAACAATGTGCTCTTTGTATTTCGAAACGAACGTGAGCACCGCGAATATCAGGATAACGAGTTCGATACCACTGTCGATAATCGGGATTTCGGGTACTGCGGGACGTGGTGTGATGACATACAGGAGTTCACCAACGTTGCCCGGCACGATCCACGTGAAGATCACGTGTAAGCCCGTCTCCGTCAAGCCAAACCAGAAATCAGGGTTATAGCTCTTCTCGACGACGGGATAGAAGAGAAACACGCCGTTATAAAACGCATCTAAAGCGATGTGGGATGCCAAGAGCAGCGATGCGAAAGCGAAATAGCGGTCATCAGGTATCGTGCTGCTGCCCTTTAACCTTTTGGAGGCGACCAGAACGAGCAGCGGAACCAAAAGAATAAACAGGTTGTGCAGCGTCGCACGATGCACGCCGACGAACGAATCGAGGTCGCTGATGAGCCCGAACGGGAGCAGGAGCAGTGCGGGCTTGAACTCGTCTTCTTTCAGGACGGCAGCGAGGAAGAAGAGTGTAACGGCGAGATGGAGCCCGATGCTTGGCATGGTCTAGTGTATCTGTTGAGATTTCCCCCTTTAATTCCTTTTTGCTCCCTTCTTATGCGTGCCGTTATCAAAACCAGGCTAGGGGCGAAATTACTTCTTCCGCTTCTTGCTGCGTGTTGTTATTCCCAGTAGCACACTCAGTATGCCAATTAACGCGATCGTGCCGATGAGCGTGAATACGGGGGCCACGACCGCTCCTCCTCGGAGCCGCTCCCAGAGACAGATCGGATCGTTTGCGGGTATGTCGCACCAGTGCGAGATGAACGCCTGCTCGGGCACGAGATACAAGCGCAAACCACTTTCGTTATACGCTCCACCCACGCCGCTGGTATACAGGTTGAGATTGAGGTTGTAGCCCCCTTCCGTTCCCAAGAATCCTGCCGTTTGCGTGCTCGCGATGAAGGTCATGTTATAACCGTCATCAGGCGAGGTATTCGAGTGTTCCTGCGGCACCACCAGCTTCACGTGATAGCCCCCCTCAGAGCCAGAATAAGCGGTGGCGTTCGCTACCACCAGTACGGTTACCAGCACGAGTATACCGAGGAGGAGGATTCCGAGTCGTCGAGTGCTCATCATTCCAGACTCACCCCCGTTGTTCTGAAATACCGCACGACCGTTTCGTTCTCGAGATCCACGATCACGAGCAGTCCTCGGCCATCCGTGTACTCGATCTGGTACAGTGTCGCGTTCGGCAGGTTGCCGTAGATCACCGGATACGTTTGCGCCAGTTCCGTGAGGTTCGCGGGCGGTAAGGCCGCGATCTCGTAGTGATACCCGGGGTTCTCGGCGATGAACGCGCCAACCTCCGGCTCCTGCGCCGCAATGGCGAGCACTTCTCCCTCCACCACCTGCTCTGTTCCTCGCAGTCCTTCCTGCTCTGCCGAGGGCTGCGAGCCGTCGTCCGTAATACAGCCTCCACTGTACGTCACCAGGGCGATGAGCGCTACAATGACCGGTATGCGGTGCTTCGTCGTCATCTTCCTTCCCTTCCCTTCTCTTACCTTACGCTTACGCGGTAAACTTGATCACGTCTCCGGCCGGCACGGTGTCGCCAAAGGTCACGTCTGCCGCCACAAACGCTGCGGAATCCACGTCGATCTCGATCATCATCTGATACATATTGCCCGGTATCAATCGCAGTTCCTGGACCGCGCCGAGCGGGATGTTGAAGACACCGTCAAATACGCTGTCATTGAAGGTGCGCTGCCAGACCTGGTTCTCCAGCGTGTCGTTTATCGTAACCTGCACGCTGCCGGTCTGGATTGGATTGCCCGCGGCATCGGTGAGCTTCCCCTGTAGCGTTACGATGGTAGGCTGCGGCAGGTACTTCAGTGGATACTCAACGCCATAGTAGACGAAGGTTTTATTCGCACTGGGTGCGCCAATGACGAGGTCGGCGTAGCCGTCGTTGTTCAGATCTCCGGCGTTAGCTACTGAATCACCGAATCTACCTTCTGCGGTGTGGTCGTCGATGGTAACGTCAGAGAAGCCATCGAATGAGGGCCCGCCGAAATAGACGAAGGCTTTTCCCGCAGCACCGGGTGCGCCAATGACGAGGTCGGCGTAGCCGTCGTTGTTCAGATCACCGGCATTTGCTACAGACTCACCGAAGCAACTTGCCACGGTGTGATCGGTGATGTCAACGTCAGAGAAGCCATCGAATGAGGGCCCGCCGAAATAGACGAAGGCTTTTCCCGCAGCACCGGGTGCGCCAATGACGAGGTCGGTGTAGCCGTCGTTGTTCAGATCACCGGCATTCGCTACTGAACTACCGAAGTCACCTTCCCCGGTGTGGTCCGTGATATCCACGTCAGAGACGTTGTCAAAGCTAGGCCCGCCGAAGTAGACGAATGCTTTCTCCGCACCGGATGCGCCAATGACGAGGTCGGTGTAGCCGTCGTTGTTCAGATCACCGGCATTTGCTACTGAATCACCGAAGAACGATTCTGCGGTGTGGTCTTCTATAGTAACATTAGAGACGTTGTCGAATGAGGGCCCGCCGAAGTAGACGAAGGCTTTCCTCGCAGCACCGGGTGCGCTAATGACGAGGTCGGTGTAGCCGTCGTTGTTCAGATCACCGGCATTTGCTACGGACCAACCGAAGAACGATTCTGTGGTATGGTCGTCGATGGTAACGTCAGAGGTGCCGTCGAAGCCGGGCCCGCCGAAGTAGACGAAGGCTTTGTTCGCACTGGGTGCGCCAATGACGAGGTCGGTGTAGCCGTCGTTGTTCAGATCACCGGCAGTGGCTGCTGAATAACCGAAGTAACTTGCCCCTTCCGTGATGTCCACATCCGAGAAGCCGTCGAAGGGCATGGCGCTGACCATGCCGGTCCCTGCTACCACTATCGAGACGATTCCCAGAACTAAAACTATCTCAAATATCGTTTTTATTTTTTCCATTTCGCTTAACTTCAGGGTTATATAACTCATGAATTGTTTATACGACAATCACTAACTCCTTGTATTATAGCATACTATAAGCTTTTCGGTTCTTTGCTTCCTGCAAGCGAATATATCTTACACCTATCTTATCGCCTAAACGCTCAGCAAACCGCTGATCGTGTGCGCACCACCAACAATCTCTCTATGGCCACGCAAACGAAGAGTTACTTCTTGAGTGCGTCCTCTAAGAGGTCGCCGATGAACGTGCCAATGATGAAGATGACCACGAGGATTACCACGCTGATGAACGTGCCAATCGCACCGGCAGCGAAAAATACCACTCCCCCGATAAACAACCCAATGAGCCCGAAGACAACGCCGAGAATAACCCCGTAGATCGCGCCCTTCTTGAGCAGTGCCATGCGATCTTCCTTGCCCGGGTTCGCGTAGCCGTACACCAATCCCACAATAAACGTCAACAGTTCCAAAATCATTGCTCTCTCACCTCACACAAATATACAGATGAAGGGAGTATATAAACGTTTCGGGGATTTCGTCTGATCTTCGATTAAACTTTCTTTTTAAGAACGGTTGATGGTGAAGCGTTCTTTTCCAAGGACAGCTTTATTTTCTCCTCGATTATCCTGTCCGAATCGTTCATCGCGCTCTCGGTATCACCGAAATGCGCTTTCGCAGCCCGCAGCTCCTCGATGATCGCATCCACGTTTTTTTCGGACACCAGCTCGGCGAACCTCGTGGCACTCGCGATAAATGCCTCATGTACCCCGTTCATCTCGAAATTCGTCTGGATCTGCGCGTAGAGGTACGGGTCTTGATGCAACAGCCGGCCCACGAAATCCAGTACCACCGCGTACATCGGGCCCATGAGGTGCCGTGCCCGGTCAACATCGAACTCGAGATCCTTCAACGCGAAGCCAAAGGAGAAGAGGACGAAATGCGGCAGACCCTGGATGACCGTCATGATCTCGTCATGCTCTTCGGCTGTTAATACTTCGAGCTTCGCGCCGTTTCGCTCGAATATGCGGTGGATCTGCTCATAAAGCGGCCCCGTACGAACAGGCACGAATACGACCGGCATACCACGCATGCTCTTCGTCGACGGCCCGAATAACGGATGCGTACCTAATAATTCCACCTCGCTCGACGTACAGCGCTCCATCATCGCTACCGGGCCTCGCTTCACCGACGTTACGTCCATCAGGAGCGACCCATCATACAGTGCCGGTCCCACACGCTCGATCACGCGTTCCGTTACATCGATCGGCACGGAGACGAGTACGATATCCGTATCCGCAAACTCCTCTTTGAGCGTACCCGGGTCTGTCGTTAACAGATCGATCGTTGAAAAAGCAACACCGAGTTTGTTTGCTACGAGTTCTGTTTTATCGCTTCGACCCACGATCCTAACGTCAACGTTGTTATCTTTGAAAAACTGGGCGAACCATGCCCCCATACCGCCTGCACCGCCGAGTATCGTTATCCGCATATCAACGTGCCCTCTCTTCTCTGTACTCTACCGTACCGTAATAACTGGCTACGTACGCACAGTCCTCCTTGCTTATTATGCTCTGCTCTACTACACGACACTCCCGAGTATGAGCGCCAGGAATGAGATGAGGTAAATGGTGTAAAAGCTGCCAATGCCGCCGAGATTGAAGAACGCGCTTCCTACTTCTTCCCGGGGCAGTGTGACCAAAGCGATCAGCATTCCTAGCAGAATCCCAACGGCCGCGGGCACAAAGATCAATACCCCTGCTACAACTCCGAGTGGCAGTTCTGCCGGCGCGAGAATCAGGCCAAGCGGAATCGCGAAGAGGCCCACATAGTTCGGGACGACGATGCCGACGCCGCCTTTCACTTCCGACACCATATAGACAATGAGCGTCATGAGTATGGTCGCCATGGTCACTTCCAGTAGTGGTAGTGGCTCGCCTCCTGGCTGATTGAAGGAGAGCAGCAGATAGATCGAGAATAAGAGCGGTATAACGAAACCGCCCAGATTCAGCGTTATGTGCGTCTTATACCGCTTTTCAGCGTCGGCATGCAGTTCCTCTGCGACGGGTACGCCGTACAGTTCACCGATACAGCGCGCTTCTCGCTCGCTATACTCCGGCTTTCTGGTTCGCACCGTCTGTATCGGGATCTCGATAATACTCGTCAGCAGCATCGCAAGAACGACAATAAAGAAGCCCGTATTCTTCCCAAAGCCCTCAGCACAGCACAGAAAAACGGTCGGTATAAGTAACAGCCCATAGAACACAAGGGGCTTCGCCTGCGGCTTGTTCACTATTTTTCTCATCTTTTTAAAAGGTTGCTACACATTGCTATATAAAGCATACGCTTTGATCTATCTGAAATGCTCGACCACACAGTGCGAACAAAGTTAGAGGATTTGAGAAGGAGATTAAGAGAAAGAGAGAAGTTACTCGTTGCGTTCTCCGGCGGTGTTGATAGTGGCGTATTGGTACAAGTCGCCCATGACGTATTGGGCAAAGACCGCATGCTGGCGGTAACGATAGCCAGTGAGCTGGTTCCACAGCGTGATTTGGAGCACGTCAAGCGTTTTGTGACTAACACGGGCATCGCGCATAGGATCGTGCCTTTTCGATGGCAGAGCAGCGAACATTTTGTCCGCAACCCACACGACCGCTGTTATTATTGCAAACGAGAATATGCAAAGCTCTTAAAGGCCATTGCAACTGAAGAGGGCATAAAAACCATTGCGGAAGGCGTTACCGTTTCGGACTTCGATGAATACCGGCCAGGCTTTCTCGCGGCCAAAGAGGGCGGGTTATGGCACCCTCTTGCCGAAGCGGGCATCACGAAGCAAGAGGTGCGGCAGATAGCGAAAGAGCTCAAGCTCCCGTTTTGGGACAAGCCCTCTTCGCCCTGCTTAGCGACACGCGTAGAATACGGCGAGCGACTCACGAAGGAGAAACTGGCGATGATAGAAGCGGCAGAGGATTTCTTGAAGGATTTAGGGTTCACGCAACTCAGGGTTCGGCTGCATCGTGGTGGACTCGCCCGTATAGAGATTGCCAAAGAGGAACTGGACACCTTTTGTGATATGACTCTGTTCGAAGCGGTCTCTCGGCAACTGAAAACGTTCGGGTTCACGTACGTCACGCTCGATCTCGAAGGCTACCGGAGCGGGAGTATGGATACGTCCCTTTAACCCGTGAACTTCGCACGCTCTGACATTTTATAAGAGAGCGGTAGTGGTCGGAACGGCTTATCTTTGATTGCCACTGCAATTATTAGCTCCTCCAATTCCGAAGCGGTCATCTCCGCTTTCTTTTGCTGCTTCTTGTTCGATTCCGCACGGATCGTCACGTTCAACGTTTGACTTTCCACTTCCTTATCCCCTACCACAGCAACGTACGGGACCCATTCGCGACCCGCGTCCCGTATCTTCTTTGACACGGTCTCATCGCGGTCGTCCACATCCACCCGTATTCTCCCCTTCAGTTCCGGCAGAATGCCCTCGATGTAGTCCAGATGCCGCTCCGCCACCGGGATCAAACGCAACTGTGTGGGCGAAAGCCATAGCGGCAGCATGGGCAGAATCCCCGCCTCCTTCTCCAGATGCGCCTTCTCCAGTAACGCATAGATGCAGCGCTCGATCGCACCGCTTGGCGAGCAGTGGAGTATGATCGGTCGCTTTCGCGCGCCGTCCGTATCGGTATAGGCTATTCCGTACCGCTCGGCATTCTCAACGTCTATCTGGACCGTGGAGAGCGCCGACGCCTTCCCTAACGCATCCACGAAGTTGAACTCGAATTTGAGCACGAAATAGAAGAACCGTTGATCCCACTGCTCGATCAGTACCGGCTTGCCTGCTAAGCCTGCCAAACGATCGATAAGCGCCTTGTTCGTGCCCTCATCGTAAAATTCCTTCGTGAACCGCAATGCAACTTCATAATCGTTCGGTGAGAACCCTATCTCGGATAAGATGTGCATACAGAACCCGTATTGCTTCTCGAATTCCGCTACTGCCTCGTTCATGTCTCGGCAGAGCGTATGCATATCAGGCATCGTGAACTTCCGCAAACGCCGCAGCCCCACGAGTTCGCCGCGCTTCTCCTTTCTGAACGACGGCGCGAGCTCGAAGACCTTCAACGGCAGGTTCTTGTACGAGATGCTCATCTCGGAGCTCATCAGGAACTGTCCAAAGCACGCGGCAAACCGCAGGAACAAATCAGGCTTGCCTCCTTTGCCCAGCATCGAGTACTGCCGCGCAGGAAAGCGTTCGAGGTAATCCTTCAGCGACGGATGCAGTGCACTGTACATGATCGGCGTCTCCACCTCAACGGCGCCGTAGTCCGCCACCGAATCCCTGACGTAATCCTCCAGCAGCGACTTTATAAACTTACCTTTAGGGTAAAACCGCATATTTCCGGGATCCGAAGCGGGCTCGTAGTCCGCGATCTCCAACCGCTTCATCAGCTCCACGTGCGGCGGTATCCGGTCCACTTCACGCCGCTTCTCGCTCTCGTACATGAAGAACTTCCTCAAGTTCTCGTCCTTATCTTCAAATTCAAAATCGTCCGTCCCGACGAGGTTACCTTGTCCATCCGTAAAGAAGAAATGAGATATCGCTTTCTCCTCCGCTTCCAGCGCCTTCGATTTCTGCTCTACCGCTGCTGTAGCAGCAGCCGCTCCTTTCGCGTCCGCGCCTTCGAGAGCCGTTATCTTCCGCGACAACTCGGATAACGGATGCCCTTTGCAACGCAGCGTGAACGATTTGTACCAGCCAAACGGCGCTCTCGTCACTTCCACGTCTCGTGCGAGCAAAACCTCCTCGAGACCTCGCAGGATCTCGACGCTCGTCTCCGGCGAGGCCAGCTCAGAGCTCAAATGCGCGTACGGATACAGGACAATCCGTTCCGCCTTCACCTGTCCAGAGATCGAAAGAGCTTCGTCCGCAGCCTTCTCCACCACGTAGCTCGGATTCTGTTCGTCGCCGCGTTCCACCGCGATGAACGCAACCAGTGGCTCTTCTATTCGCTCGTTACGCCTCTCAGCCGCTATATCCTCGGCAACGCGCGTCTTCGACTTCGCCTCGTATTCTATATAATCAGCATGGATGAACAGCAGTTGCATGCACTTTTCACACCTCACTCACAACCTTCCTTTGAAAAAGAAAGCGTGACCAAAGAAATAACTATTTTTTAATAAAACTTTTTCAGGGCCGTCTCGTGTTAAGCTCGCGATTGATTCATCTTATTTGAAGTTACATTTATGTTACTATCTCACTATCTCTACTATAGCAATATAGCAATGGAGCGAATAGAACTGAGTACGAGTGAAAGTACCGAGCTGGTTGATATCACCGGTGAGGTGAAGGGGATCGTGAGCCGCAGCAGCGTTGAATCCGGCCTCTGCGTGATATTCACGAAGCATACAACCACGGGTATTATCATCAACGAGAACGAGGGAGGACTGAGGAGCGATATCTTAACGCTCCTGAACGAGTTGGTCCCGCGCGGGAAGGGATACCTCCACGATCGAATAGATAGCAACGCGCATTCGCATCTCCGGGCTGTGGTGCTCGGATCGAGTGTAACGATCCCTATTGAAAACGGTACGGTGGCGCTTGGCACCTGGCAGAGTATCATCTTCGTCGAATGCGACGGGCCGCGCCGGCGCGAAGTGCTCGTTCAGATCGTGGAAACTTAAATAGAACGCCCCAGTGTGGTAATGGATATCCGCTGGGCTTGCGGAGCCCAGCATTCGGGTTCGACTCCCGGCTGGGGCATTTTATGTCATGGTTTAATGCCCCCCTCCCATCCCCTACACAACACCGTACCGTCACCGTTCGTGTATTTCACCGGTTTCTTTTCGGGGAGCCGGTAGTCCTCATCGGATGCGGAGTCGTCGTTTATCGAAGGGAAAGAAGCGAGCTCAGCAAATGAGCGCGTCCAGGTCAAAATCACTATCAAGATCAACATTAGGATCAGCGTTGCCACTTAAATTTTCAGTATCTGACATACGTTCCTTCACTGAAGAAGGAAAAAGAAGTTAGGGTATTTAAGGGGAGTAAGAGAAAACGGTGCTGATAATCGCGGATATGATTTTGAGTTCTTTTGGGGGAATTCTATCAAAAAAGCCGTCGATAACCACAAAGAGGCTAATTATCATTCTGCAGCTGACTATGATGGAGGAGGGACAGCTAACTGCTTTTCGGCGTAATCACTAGTTCTCCAATAACTGCTAATAAAAGTGGAAATACTAAAAAGATTAATACACCCCAAAAATAATCTACGGGGAATATTCCCTCTAGTAAACTAGTTATTATATCTAATAATCTTCCGGGATTTTTAACCCACGACATAAGAATATGAATAATCGCGAGAAATATCGCTACAAATCCAAGAAGAGACAAACCAAACACATATTTTGTAAATTCAAAATTAGCTCCTGTTCTAGAACCAGAGTGTATATATACACATCTAGCCATAAAAAATAAAAACCCTGCTGTAATAAAATATGTTCCCCAATAAACTGATGTATTTCCAATAAAGCTTAATTGAGCAAAATATAGGGAAAATCCTAGTTGTAATATTAGGATGAAGTAACCCCGATACAACTTTATAACTCGACTTATAAAATTTTCATTATTTCCATAATGAAGAAGATTATTCAGTATAAGATCACGATATCTATCTGAGGGGGAATGGGATATTAATAAAAATGACAAAAGAATTCCTAGTATGACCATTAGAATAAACCTCATTAGGCCGCTCTGCATAAACATATTAATTATCAAATCCATCTTGATTGATAAGATTAACATGAAGTAGTATATAGTTTCCTTTTTATTTAAAACCCTTTGCCGCAATTTTAGTCCTCTTCCAAATCTGACTTATGGGGGAGGGGTCGCCGCGAAAATAATTAAAGAGGAATTTGATTATCAATCATTTGCACTGTGTATTTTAGTTAACTATTTGAAGACGAAGACGCGGTGTGATTGTTATTTGATTTTTAATAAATTAAGTTCCTTCTTCCCGCCAAATATTTTAGACCAAAAACCCTTTTTTTCTTTTCGGAAATTAGAATAAGCTATTTCGAGAGCAATGATGAGATCAGTTCTTATTTCTTGGGTTTTGAAAAAATTTGGTTCGCCGTTTTCAACCCGCAAAATTAAAGTTTCAAGCTCGAACGCACTGATCATTTTTTGACATTGCTCTCTATCAAAGGATTGTTTTTTTATTTCTTCTGCCCGCTTTCTCCATCTGTCTTTAAAATCTTGGATGGTCTCAACCATGTTATTTGGAATAAAGGAGGCTGTCCAACAATTATCTACGAATCGATAGAATACACTTAGATCTAAAGCTCACTTGCTATCCTTCCAGCTTGTGTTAACGTGTCTATGAATTATTGGACGTGCAAAAACCGGTTGATTTTTATATTAGTGGTTCA
>DATKXZ010000068.1:0-12117 GCA_035528755.1 Desulfobacteria bacterium
CACCGCATCGGTTCACGACAACCAGATAGATCTCTCTGACGAAGGCGAAGTCGTGTATCGAGATTGTGGTTATCAGGGCGTAGCGCCCAAAGGGTACTCAGCTCGGCAACGATGAAACGAACGGGGCGCTCGGGATCATCCACTTGGCATTATGGATAGATTGCGGAATCTGAGAATCCGCAAGAAGAGAGCGCCCGGCGAACGGCACTATGCCGTGATAAAGCGGGTATTCAACGCCGGACACGTCATGGTCACCACAGTACCACGAGTGCACGTTAAGATGCTCTTTACCGCTTTTGGATTTGACTTCTATCAGTTATACACGCTCAGAAAGCAGGGAGTGGTTTGGGAGTATCAGGGTCTTCCATATACTCGTCGATTAAATCCGCCATATTCTCCTTGACCTCTTCCTCGGTTCTCCCCTGCGTGGCTATGTCTAACATCGGGCACGATGCAACGAACCAGCCCCTCTTTACTGATAAGAACGGGGAACGAGACGATATCCATGGTTTCTAATTTGTTTTCAGATACATTAATATTTTGCGTTAATCACGCTTCGAATTAGAAAGGGCTCGATTCGGTACTTTTCCGCCTCCTCGAAATCCCGATCTCCGTCGTACCTTTCGAGACGATTTCGTAGAGTACGGCGAGCTTACCTTCGCGCTTACGCAATATCCGCCCCAATCGCTGCTTGTACTCACGTTTGCTCCCGCTGCCGCTCAAAATCACGCCGACCGAAGCTTCCGGCACGTCAATACCCTCCTCAAGCACTTTTGAGGTGACGATTGTATTGTACTTACCGGTCCGGAACCTGTCCAGAATCTCCGCACGCTCCTCTTTCTGCGTCGTGTGCGTAATCGCAGGTATAAGGAACTCCCGGGAGATCGCGTAGACCAGCGAATTGTGCTCGGTAAAGATGATCGTGCGCTCGCCGAAATGCGTCGCCAAGATTTCAGCCAACGCCTGTAGCTTCGATCGTGAGTTCAACGCTATGCGTCTTGCTCGGTTACGTGCCAGTAACGCCTCGCGCGCTCGCGGATCGCGACCCGTTCGCATCACGAACCGTTGAAAGTCTCGTGGTGACCTCAAAACAAGGTGTTTCGCCTTCAGGAACTCGGTGAATACTGCATGGTGTTTCTCGTACTCCTCCCTTTCCGTCTCGGTTAGGTCAGTAACGATTTTTCGCGTGGTGTACTCGGCCAGATGCCTACCGGTCAGCTTATCAACCTCGATCTCGTAAACTTTGCCACCCACCAGTCGTTCAAGCTCTTTATGACGCCCGTCCTCGCGTTCGTAGGTTGCCGTCAAGCCCATTCGATACGGCGCAACGAACATCTCGGCGATGGTCATATAGCCCGGTGACGGCAAGTGGTGCACCTCGTCGAAGATCAGAAACAGGAACTTGTTGCCAAGCTCTTCCGCCCGTAAATACGCGGTATCGTAGGTTGCAATCGTCACGGACTTGATTATGTGCGCTTCACCACTGTACGTGCCGATTTCAATGCCCAACTTAGCCTCAAGTTCGCGCTGCCACTGCTTCACCAGTTCCAGCGTCGGCACGACCACCAGGGTGGGAACGTTCAGTTTTGATATCGATTTGATTCCTATTACCGTCTTGCCCGCACCAGTCGGTAAGACGAGAACCCCGTGCTTTGTTCGGAGCCAGTTCTGCAAGGCATCCTTTTGATAATCGCGCAGCGTTACCGCCGTGTCGATCAAATGCGGCATGGGCGGTAGATCGAGAACGAGATCGTCATATTCGAGCCCGGAAAGCTTCAAATAATCGATTAAATCCTTGTAGAAGATCGGTAAGCAGCGATACACGCCCGAACGCGTATCCCACACGGTATGCGGCAGTTTGAAATTACTCTTGACAACCAGCGTCCCCTTCTCGTAGCGTACTTGTATCACGGTCATCTGATTGTTACGTAGGACTCAGAAGATAAAATGGTGAACCGAAGAGGTACTTTAACAATAGAGAATCATAACAGCGTATTCTCAATAGAGCGCCAGGTATATAACCATTTATCCCCTATTTTCATGTAGAAATGAATAGTGAAGCATTGTACTTCAACGAAGAGATAGAGACATTGAAGCGCGGAGACCTCGATGCGCTCGTCGATGAACGCATACATTATACAGTTACGTACGCGAACGAGCATTCGCCGTTCTACCGCAAGTGGTTCCGTGAACACGACATAAACGTGGCTGAAATCCGCTCCCACGAAGACCTCCGAGAATTGCCCGTCATATCAGGCCAGACGATCCGGGCACATCAACCTCCCGGGACCGAGGAGTTCGAATTCAAGAGCGTTGACTGGAACGAGGTCTACACGCTCCACGAGACGAGCGGGACAAGCGGAACCCCCAAAACGTTCTTTCTTACGTGGGAGGACTGGCAGCGTTACGCTGAGAAATACGCTCGGATCTTCACGTCTCAGGGCTTGGGGCCCGGCGATCGTGTCGTGGTCTGCGCATCCTACGGCATGAACGTAGGCGCGAATACGATGACGCTCGCTGCGCAACAGATAGGCATGACCATCATACCCGAAGGGAAGTGCACTTTTCCGATTCGCGTAATCAGATCGTATAAACCGACCGGGTTGGTGGGCAGTGTCTTCAAACTCTTGCATCTTGCCCGACGCATGACTGCTGAGCACCTATCACCGCCAGAGTCAAGTGTCGAGCGTCTCGTCGTCGGTGGCGAGAGTTTTGCCGACGAGTCACGACAGTACCTTGCCGAACTGTGGGGCTGTGACGTTTATAACACGTACGGTAGTACGGAAGGGACGATGTGCGGCGAGTGCTCCAAACAGACCGGTCTTCACGTACCCGAAGACCTCGTGCATCTCGATGTCTATGACCCGACGATGAAGAGCTTCGTGCCTGACGGCGAATGCGGACGGATTGTACTCACGACTCTCTTACCGGTGGGCGAGAAATGCGGAACACTCCTTCTCAACTACGACACGGAGGATACGACCGTCGTTATCACGCGAGACCCATGCCCGTGCGGTCGGACGCACCTGAGGATTATGAATCCACAACGCGAAGCTGAGACCTTCTGGGTTGCCGAGACGCCATTCAACCGCGTGGACGTCGAACGGGGGGTCTTCCAGCGTGAGAATATGGAGTACCTTACTGGGGAGTACGAGGCCTTCCTCTACGGTGGCGACGACGAAGGCGAGACGACGATGCGCGTGAGCATGGAATGCCTGAATCCGCAAGAGTGCGGCAAGAACGTAGTCGAAGAGAATTTCCTCAAGGCGTTCTTCCTGTATAAGCCGCGGCTTGCCGAGGCGTATGCCGAGAACACCTTTAAGATAATTTTCAACTTTGTCGGTCTCGACGGCTTGGAACTCTACCGTGTCAAAGGGCGTCCAAAACGGATCGTTGATCGAAGATAGCGCCGTCTCGGGTCACAAAAAAGGAGAACTACTTCCTGCAATCGCTTACTACCGCCTTTTCGTTCTCCAATATGAATTGCCACACACGCTCCAACTCGTCACACGATCCAAATCGCTCCTCTGTCCTCTGCAGTACCTCGCCCGTAGTGAGTTCCGGCGCCATCCGTATGTAATCCAGCGCGTAGTGCAAATACCACGACGTTACGTAATCGCCCCCTTTATATCGCACAAAAGCTAGCTGAAGGTACTTAGGGATCTTCATTATCGTGCTGAAGTCGTGAGCACGTACCAATTGCGTAATTATCGCTTCTCCTTCGCGCGCGCAGAACTCCATGAACTCCCGGTTCTTATCAGGGAAGTCGCTCAAATGGTTAACGAACTTCGTGATCCCTTCCGGTAGCCCCAGCTGCTCCGCCCACTTAGTATGAACGTCCCACGTCGGCATTGTCTCATCTCTGATAACCGTTTCGGTTAAATAAATACTTTCGTACGGTGTCGTAATGAGCTTCACCTCGTTCGTAGGGACGAGCACGCACAATAACGAGGGTGACGATAACCTCCAAGCACTATACTATAAAAAACCTCTTATACTCCTGGCGATAACGTGTCTTAGAATCGTCACGCATTGCATGCAATGAGGAGCTGAAAGGTGGTCAAACCGCGAGCGGCTTTAGACGGAATAGAACCCTGTGAACACGGTGGTGTACGTGAAGGGGCGACAGAAAAGGGGATAATAGACTTCAGCGTGAGTCTCAACCCGTACGGCCCTCCGAATTTCGTTTCCGTCGCGATAAAGAAAGCAATAGAAGAGATAAGCGTATATCCGGACACCGAATGTATCGAACTGAGGACGAAGCTAGCGGAAAAATTCGGCTGCGAGCAGAACGAAGTAGTGGTAGGAGCCGGTGTTTCCGAACTCGTCCAGCTTGTCGCACTCTCCTTTGCTAAAGAGCGGGTGGTCATTCCGCGGCACACGTATGGCGAATATGAGCCTGCCGCACGGCTGATGGGCGCGCACATCACGCGTGTCGAAATGCCCGATCTGCGAATTGATCCTGACATGATAGCGGAAGCGATGCAACCCGACGATGTGGTCTTTTTGTGCAATCCGAACAATCCGACCGGGCAGTATCTCTCGGGAGACGAGATTGCACGGATAGTAGAAGCAGCAGAGCGTGTTGATGCCTTGGTCGTGCTCGATGAAGCGTACGTGGACTTTGTCACGGATGCGTTTCCGACATATACACTTTCTAAGAACCATCTGATCATTCTGCGGTCTCTGACAAAATCGTTCGCCATTCCCGGTATACGGATCGGCTATGCGCTTTCGTCTGAGGCCATCATAAACGAGCTGGAAAAAGTCAAAGTGCCGTGGAGCGTGAGCGCATGCGCACAGAAGGTCGGTGCTGCGGTAATCGGTCCTGAGGGAGATGCCTTTTTAGCAGAGACGAGAGCGCGAATAGAGCGGAGTAAGAGAAAGATAGAAAAAGTAATGGACGTACACACGGATGCGAATTTCTATATTCTTAAGGTGGGTAATACTGCCCGGGAAGTGAAGAAGGAGTTCTTGACGCGTGGCATACAGGTACGTGATTGCACGTCCTTCGGCTTGCCTACCCATATTCGATTTTCCGTGCGGACGGATGAGGAGAACGAGCGGTTGTTGCGGTATTTAACGAGCTTCTTTTAGGTTTCGGGGAGGGAACTCTGAGCGATGAGCTCTGCTGCTGTCTGCACGTTCGGCTCTTTGCAGCGTTATTTATGCGAAGCCCGCATACCTGATTAGTATGAGAAGTGGTGGAAGTGCCGATTTCGAAGATTGGAGTGCAATGCAGATCGCGCATATCAAGAAAGAGCGGGCAGCGTTTACCAAGCGAATGGCAGAGCTGAAGAAGCAGTGGGACGCATTTGAGGACGGTAAGCGGCAGTTGCGGGAATCACGGGAGCAGAACAAAGACCCTGAATTAGATCCTGATTTCCCTCGGATGGTAGAACGGGGACTCGCGAAGATTGCCGGTAAGCAGGACGTGCTCAAAAGTCGACTGGGGGAGCTTACCAAACGGCTGCAAGTGCTCGATGCTGAGGAACAGCAGTTGAATGCTTTGCTGTCGCACGAAAAATACCCTGAATGGGTCGACCTGAAGGAACGGAGAGACAAGGCGGTAGAGGAAGTGGCGCGACTCGAGGCAGAGATGAAACGGCTCATGGAATCCATGGCGCTAGAAACGAGTTCGCAGTGAACGACGCACGCGTGGAGCGGAATGGAATAAGCACCAATGGCGAAACGACGACACTGGTTTACGTACCAGATCTACCCCAACGGGCGAGGAGTCCCGAGTACGCATGAGGTATTGAATACGGTGCGTATGACCATAGAAGCGAAACTGAGGACGCTTACGCGACCGTACAAGTGGTTCACACTACTTACGAAGTCAGAGCGCGTCATGTTCGGTGCCAAAGTGGAAGACGGCGCACGCATCAAAGAGGAAATCGAAACCGAGCTGAAGCAAGAGTATCCGGATATGTATATCGGTTTTGGCGATGAAGACCCGGACAATTGTGAACTCATGGCCATTGCAACGCAATGTCGGACGAAATTAGAAGACAAGGTTCCGCTGGCGAAATGGAAGGCCGGCCAGATTGGTTATATCATCCATTGTATGCTCAATCCGTACGGGTTCGATGACGAAGCCTGGACTTATTGGACCTCGCTCTGCTGTATTGATGAGGATAAAGAGGTTACTGACCAGGATACAAAAGATGTCATCTCGCTTGTGCGATCCTTTTTAGAATACAAAATGGGGACGGAGATCGAGGACGACTACGAGAAGGTGGAGCACATCCTGAAGGAATTGGACGCATTTACGAAGTACTTGAAATGGAAAGTAGCATAACCAACCTGCACTTACGCACGGTACTCCAAAAGCGCTCTGGAAGCCCGAAATCGCGGTAAAAACGTGTAGACACCTATAGAGAACCTGATCAGTGCATAGGAGAGCAGAGGAAGGAAGGTGAGCGAACGCACGCACATGCCTATTGAAACGGATATAGATAAGATCGTGCGGATCCTTACGGAACGGTATCACCGTACCACCTCGGCATTGATGGACGTTTCACATACCCGAGATCCGTTTAAAGTCCTGATCTCCTGTATCTTGAGTTTGAGGACGAAAGACAACGTGACAGCTAAGGCATCAGAACGGTTGTTCGCACGTGCAGGAACGCCGGAGGAGCTGCTGCTGCTGACGAAGGATGAGATCGAAACGCTCATCTATCCGGTCGGGTTTTACCATCGCAAGGCAGACCAGATCCTTGAGATCTCTCGTGTTCTGATCGATAAGTACAATTCACGGGTTCCCGATACCATTGACGAGCTTTTGAACTTTAAGGGCGTCGGGCGCAAGACGGCGAATATCGTTGTTACGATGGGTTACAACAAATTAGGGGTCGCTGTTGATACGCACGTCCACCGGATTTCCAATCGTTTGGGATTGGTTAAGACGAAGATGCCGGAACAGACGGAGTTCGCGTTACGCGAGCTGCTGCCCAAAAAATACTGGATCGTCTTTAATGATCTGCTCGTTATGCACGGACAAAACATCTGCACGCCCATCAGCCCGAAATGCAGTATGTGTCCGATTATCGATCACTGTAAAAGGGTGGGCGTGACGAGGTTTCGGTGACGTTGTTCTTCCCGACGAATTGGGAAGGTCTATTTATGAAACCCTATTTTTTGCACTCATAGTCATGAGTTCCCTTGCACTTTTTGCAATAATAAATTAGACACTTTTTGGGTTCATTTTCTGGGTCGATCGCTTCTAAGACCTCTTTGGCGTTCGCATACTCGTCACAATAATGGCACTTTACCGTTAACTCAGGAATTTGGACCTTGAGGCCAATATCTCCGGTCAGACATCGTGCCATGTTATTTTTTCTGAACACCCTGTTTAGTGCTCCAACTATGGTTACCCTTTCCTCTCCCAATTCTTCACCAAACTCTGAGATAATCGCTAATTTCGCGTTAGATTTATAGATCGTAGAGATTACGCCCGTCAGCATCAAATGGTTCTCGTCCCGCTTTGCCGTATCACCCCCAATCCCGAAATCGTTCTCATCGATTGAGCCGAGATGAGGAACTATAACGTCTACACCTTCGTATTGCTCCTCAACATCCTTGTCATGTCTGGTGTCGCTGGTGTACCCTATCCTGAAAGGATCGGTTTTCGTATAACCCTTTTCACCATCTAATTCAAATATAAGACCTACAGAATATGCCTTGCACAGGACTTCATCATGAATGGCTTTTGTAGCTCTTATCCTGATAGAGTCCCCGAAGTCGTAGGTGTTTCCTTCCTCTAAGGAGTATAGCCGATTTATCATGGCGTCTTTTTCATCACCGTTTATGGAAATCCAACCAAGGAACTTTTTCATTGCTCCCAGGTTCATAAAAACGTCAATTTTCTTTTTATGCTTGTTCTTTTCGTTATATTCGAATAGAAGCGTGAGCAGGGACTCAAAATCACTGCAGTGGTCTACGTGGGCGTGCGTTATGACCACTGCGTCAATATCATCGATGAGTAAATCATTATTGAAGAAATTGTCGATGAAGTCGAAACCGGGATCTACGACGATGCCTTTGCCTTTCCAACAAAGAAAGTATCCCCCACCCAGGTTCGACTCTGTCGGTGTGAGCATCCGTGGCGTGTAGGAGTTCCACCTCCTCAGCACTAAGAAGAAATTTTCGTTTAGCGGTTCATCTCGCGGCTTTAAGGAATCGGCAAGCCGTTTTTCGTATGCCTTTTTCGCATCGAGGAGTTCCTTATATTTACCTCTCAGTTCGTTTATTACCGCCTCTCTAGCCTCCAATTCTAAAATCTTTTCTTTTTTCTCTTCTGTGGATAGTTTTGATTTTTCAATTCCTTCCTTCTTTTCTGAAGATAGCTCTTTTCTCCCCTCTAAAGCTTCCTCAACTTTTCCAAGCTGCATCAACGCTAGGTTTCTATTAGATTTGGCATCCTCATCCAACGGATTGAGCTCCAAGGCTTTATCGTAGCACGTTATAGCTTCTTTGTATCTCCCTAATTTGGTGAGCGTAACCCCTTTGTTATTCCAAATGTCGGGATCGTTCGGATCGATTTCAAGGGCTTTATCGTAGCACGCAAGAGCTTCTTCGTATCTTCCCAAGTCGCTGAGTGCACAACCTTTGTTGTACCATGCTTCTTCATTTCTCGAGTTAATTTCAAGGGCTTTATCGTAGCACGCAAGAGCTTCTTCGTATCTCTCCAAGTCGTCGAGTACACAACCTTTGTTGTACCATGCGTCTTCATATCGCGGGTTGATTTCAAGGGCTTTGTCGTAGCACGCTAAAGCCTCCTCGTATCTCGCTAGGGCGTCGAGTGAAGCACCCTTGTAGTTCCACGCTTTGAAAAATTGCGGGTTTCGTTTTATTACTCGATCAAAATGCTGAAGTGCGTCTTCCCACTTTTCGTCTACCAGGTCTAGCTTACCCTGTATGTATTCTGTCTCCAGCTCTTTCTTCGCTTCTTGGGCTATTTTTAAGGCTTCCTCGTAGAGGGGTCTTGATTCCTTTCTCCTCGTAAAATGTGCATAAAGATCATCTGCCTCGTCGATCAGTTCTTGCAAGCTTTTTTCGATATTTTCCTTAGGCATACTCATCACAACCTATAAAGCGGATAGTAAACACGCTAAACATAGTTTACGGAAGTAGGGCTAAATAGTTTTCGATTTTTTGATCGATTAGCCATTGTCTGTCTGTACTGCAATACAGAAATAGCTTGGTATCTCAAATAGAGCGGTTAGAGTGAAGATAAGGGGAGAGACGTTATGAGAAAGAGAGGTGATTTCTCTGAGGGAATCCCTTGACATCGTCTTAACTGCGACCCAAAAAACAGAAACTTATATAAGAGTTCGTAGCGAACCTCATTTGTGTGAGCAGTCTATCCATGAAACTCGTCAAGATCCCACGTATGGAGAAGGAGGAATACGATCAGTTAATCGCCGACGGCTACGTGAGCCGCATTGCCTTTACCGGTACCGAATACCCGTATATCGCACCATTCTTATACGTCTTCGACGGCAGGTTCATGTACTTCCTCTCAACGAAGTACGGCTACAAGATCCAGCATTTCCGCCAGAACCCCAACGTCGCCGTCGAGGTGGAAAGCTACAGCCCCGACCTCTCGACCTATACCTTTGTGACGTTATCCGGGCGGCTCGTGGAAGTGGAAGACGCTGAGCGGAAGAAGGCCGTACGTGAGAGCTTCGTGCGCCTGTTAAGGGAAAAGAACCTGTCAAAAAGTGTGCTGGCGGCGCTTGGCCATTCTCCTGACGACCCGCTCGAATCGCTCGTTACGGAAGAGCGGAGCCTCGTCTGGAAGCTTACGGACGTTACAGAGATCATCGCGCTGAAGAACGTATAGCGTGGTATATTTTTCTTTTTTGTAACGCCATCTTCACGCGAGCGCGGAGCGAGGAACGCGAACGCAACGTATATATACAGACGAGGCACTACAGAATTCTTACGATGGCCCTGGAAAAGTATCTGTTGGTGGAGAATGTTGGTGGTTACGACCTATTCATCCGGAGCGTTGCGGGTAGCCTCGCGATCGTCGTTCTGGCACTGGATTGGGTAACCGTACCACCCTGGAACTGGCTGCTGGCTATAATCGCCGTTGTCGGATTGTTCTCAGGCATGACACGACACTGCACACCCTACGTATTCATCGGATACAGTACGAAACGAGCATAAACCCTTTCACTCTCACACACCCGCACACTGAACAACACTCACGAACGTCCAGAAAAAGCCTCTCAAAACTCGCCGTACGTAGATAGAAAGCCTTATAACGGCTTACGGTTGTGTATATAGTATAGCCCATCCATCATGCTATGCTCATCGGCGGTATTCTATGCTTGGTACGTGAAGAGTCCCGGAAGTAACTTCGAAGTACCCATTCGAATCGCGAGTGCCACGCTAAAACAGTGCGAATGCTCTTAGGAACATCAAAATACTGACAAAAATGAGCAGTACCCCAACGTAGACTTTCATGTACAGCACGGGTAATCTACGCGCTATCGCCGGCCCGATTTGCCCGCCGATAACCACGCCCGGGGCAACCCAGATCAATATACGAAGGATATCGGTTGCGTTTGCCGATAAAACCGCAATAAAAGAGGGATTCAATCGAAACAGCACCGCGACGATATTAACAACGAAGATGACAACGACCGTTGAGCCCACGGCTTCCCCAGGCGATTTGATCTTCTTGTGGCCTAATATCCCAGGAAGGATGAGCTTCCCCAAGCCTGTCGCAATTAAGCCTTTAAGGAAGCCTGCAAGCGCAGCACGCGCCCAGTAGATCGTTTCGTGGCTCTTTACTTCTTCTACTCTTCCATTACAACATCGATAGATCGTCGATGCACCGTAAATGAAGACGAAGAAGGCGAAAATGACGATTAATAGCTGCGCAGGCGCAAAGGGGACCAGCACCGTCCCCAGAATGCCCGCAGGAATGGTAATCCTGAGATAACGCTTCACAATGTAACAGTTGATCGTTTCTTGTTTCAGGTTCTTTAAGACGCCGGAACCGAAGCCGAAGATCATCGTGAGCAGTGCCAGCCAGAAACCCGTCTTCGGCTCGATCTTCAGCCAGATGAGGTAAACAGGGATCCAGAAATTCGAGCCCGAGATGCCCGCGGACATCGCCAGGATCGCAATCCCAATCGAGACAGGGAACAAGTACCAGTAGGTAAAATAGTCGATCATAACGTGTTATTGGCACGACAACTAATAAGAGCGGTAGGTAGTAACGAATGCGCCCAGTGCTGGCCGTTCACGTCACGCCTGTTGTAAGTTCCATGAATAAAAGACCGCCCGCACTTCCGAAGCCGATCATTCCTCGATAAACGTCTCTCGCACGATACCTTCCAGATCTTCCATGGTATGGACGATCAGGCTCTTTTCCTTACCGTCTCGTTTAACACTGAGATGCACCGCGTTCATTTCGCCTTTTATGCCGAATAAGCCCTTTATTATGCCGGCGAAGATGTTCTGGGTTCGTTCATCGCTCAATGACACATAGCCCATGTTCTTCAGCCGTACGTAGTGCAATTGCCGTATCGCCCTTCCTTATCGTTACCTTCCGTATCTCCACACCCCACCATAATTTGACGTTTATCTCTATCTCCTCATCCGCTGTTTCACTCATCGTTAGTTAGTTCCTTATTCTGATCGAACTCTTATCTAACAGTTGGCTTGGCTCGCGTACACTTACGTAGCAGGAAACTATTTATCGCAAGAACGTGCTAAAGACGTAACGGTGAGAGCGATGTCAGAAGTGGGAGAAGAAAAAGGCGACGATCATTTGATTTTCGGCGGTGCGGACGTCATGGAGCTGGCGGAGCAGTACGGAACGCCGCTATACATCATCGATGAGAATGAAATAAGAGCGAATTTCAGGCGCTACAAAGACGCGTTTGCTTCAGTAGATAACGATATTTATTTCGCGGTAAAGGCGAACGGCAATCTCGCGGTCTTGCGTATCCTGGCGCAGGAAGGCGCGGGTGCGGACGTCTTTTCCGGCGGTGAACTCGAACTGGTGAAGTTAGCCGGCATACCCCTGAACAAGGTCCTGTTCAACGGCAACGCAAAAAGTATAGAGGAGCTGCGAGCTGCAGTTGAATCGCAGGT
>DATKXZ010000069.1:0-16812 GCA_035528755.1 Desulfobacteria bacterium
TTCTATGCAAGCGGTGGCGAGAAGAAGAGCAAAGGTGTCAGCCGATTCGAACGGTATCTGAGCGTGCGAGGCATCAACCACATCCCGTCGAAGCGTAACAATCCGCAAACGAACGGTAAGATCGAGCGGTGGTTTCAAGAGTACAAGAGGCATAGATGGCGGTTTGATAGCGCCTATGCGTTTGAAAAGTGGTACAATGACCGTATCCACGGAGCTCTTGACCTGGAATGCGGTGAAACCACAAATGAGGCGTTTATCAGGAAACTGAGAGGCGCAAGTATCCTTGGGATGTTCCTCGTGTGGAACGAAAAGGAGGTATGTTTATGAAGGGGCAAGCTCTTTGGGATAGTAGGCGAAATAATATTAGGACTCAACAATAAAGAAGAACTACCTTATGTTTTAAATATGTACCCTACGTGCAATAGGGGATTATCTCAGAACGCAAAAGGGAGGTACTGTAATCGATGCCAAAAGTGTTTGGAAGGATCCTAGTGCCAGTAGATGGTTCTGACGTAGCGAAGAAAGCGGCAGAAAAAGCGCTCACGCTTGCAAAATCGACCGATATACCCGTTGTCGCACTTCATGTAATTAATATTAACCTCTATGCATACAAAACTGAAATCGTGTACCCCACTGAAATACCACTGCACGAACTTATCCAAAGAGAAGGGCATTCCTATCTCGATGAAATCGTAACGTTGGGAGAGCAAATGGGTATCAACGTATCCAAAAAGCTCGTTGAGGGTCACCCTGCCGAGGAGATCATAAAAGAAGCAAACGAGGACGACCTCATTGTAATTGGGAGTAAGGGAAAGACTGCACTTGATCGATTACTACTGGGCAGTGTTGCTGAAACGGTTGTCCGTCATGCTTCCTGTCCTGTTATGATCGTGAGATAGGGAGTACTCGTACGTCGGGCTTCTTCCATCGCCGGTTCGGTTTATTTATCCCTTCTGACAAAAGGCCAGTTGAAATAGTTCTCCAGGGATGTGAGCGTTGTAGGTATACTTAAGGTACATTAATGGATAGTGAGTGTACTGGGAGAAGACACGAAATGTGTGAATCGACGGTTTTTATAGAAAAGGGTGGGAAACGAGCGTTGTTGATGGAAGATGTCGTGCAGGTAGTAGTTGATGGTGAGGCGATAAAAGTCACGGGAATATTGGGCGAGAGAAAGGACGTAAAAGGACGGATCGCGGAAATAAACCTGATGAAGAATACAATCGTGATTCTGCAGTAAGTAGACTGATGCAGATCGTTATAGAAGATGCAGTGCGGTGATAAAGGACGTGCGGCAAACCGAAGGGGCACGCAGTGACATCAGTCAAGAAGTGGCAAGCGTCGAGGCGGAACTGAGAAGCAGCTACAGCATTGACGAGGTCAAGGACGTACGAACGATCCGATTGCAACGGGACTTCTTCTGGCACATGGGTGTCGACCCGACGAAAGTGCGACCGGCGTCCGAGGCGTTACTGCGAAGGATATTGCTTAATAAGGGCTTGCCGCGGGTGTCGCCCATTGTGGATGCGTACAATCTCGCATCGGTGAAAACGTTGCTTACTTTTAGCGTGTTCGACCTGGCGCGGATAGATCCACCACTGTCGGTACGGTTCTCGCGTGAGGGTGAGGTGGTCGTTCTGATCGGACAGAGGCGGAAGAAATTAACGGGCAAGGAGCTGGTCCTGACGGATTCCGCGAAGGTGCTGTGCGTCTACGTGCACGGCGATGTGGACGAGACGAAAGTAACGGCTGCGACAACGGACGTGCTTGTGGTCGCCTACGGCATTCCCGGCATGCCTCGTGAGGAACTCAAAGAAGGTTTAACCGTAGCCGCGAATTACATTCGGCGGTTCGCAGGCGGCGAAATAGTAATGGACGAGTTTTAGCGGTTAAAATAGGGGGAATACTGATTCTCGGCGCTTTCGCGTCCACCCACTGCGATCTTCACGACTCTGGATCTTCATGGTTACACATGCGTGGGAACGAAAAGAAAAGGAAAGGAAAGCAAGGCTATTCCCTTATAAAGTCCGCCCGTATTATGTATGAATAAAATACGCTTTGAGAAGGATGTGGTAATCACGCGATCATCAGTTAGGAGGTGTAGGTAAGCTACGGAAGCAATAAGACGCGCACTCATTGGCTTCTTTCTATTACTCGTAGTGGTCGCGATCGGAGCCCTGGGCTTCTGGTATCTCGAAGGGCTCACACCCTTAGAAGCGTTTTATATGACCGTTACCACGATTACCACCGTGGGCTATGGCGATTACTATCCTCATACAACCTACGGACAAACATTTACGGTGGGATTGATCTTAGCGGGCGTTGGAGTAGCCTTATATGTGCTCACCGGTATAATAGGATTAGTTTTGGAAGGGCAGTTGCGCGAAGCCTTTGGCATAACACGAGTAAAGAGGGGAGTGGCGAAGATGAAGAATCATAAGATCATCTGCGGTGGCGGTCGAACCGGAAGCGTCATAGTCGACGAATTCCGAGACGAAGGCGTAGATTTTGTCGTTATTGAGAACAAACTCGAGCGTGTAAAAGAGCTGAGGAAGAGGGGCATACTCGTTGTGGAAGGCGATGCGACGACCGAGGAGGCTTTGATAGAAGCGGGTGTGGAACGAGCTTCCGGATTGGTATCCACGCTCCCGCTCGATGCTGATAATTTATACCTGAGCATTACCGCGAAAGGTATTAATAACGATCTGGATATCGTGACGCGGGGGAGTTCCGAGAAGGCTGCGAAGATGCTGTACAAGACGGGCGTGAAGAAGGTTGTGATGATCGAGGAGCTCGGTGGGAGACGATTAGCGAGGAGTCTGACCAAGCCAGCAGTCGTTGCATTCATCGATTCCGCAACGAAAACCGGCGATGCGTCGTTAGAAAGCTTTACGGTTCAAAAAGGCGCGAAGATCGCAAATAAGAAAATTAAGAACTTACGGTTCAAGGAACGGATCGGGGCGTCGATCGTTGCGATCATTCGAGGTGGGAAGGTCATCTCTAACGTCGGCCCTGAGGATGAGATATTGGAAGGCGATACCGTGGTGGTCATCGGTAAGAAAGAATTGTTAGAGAAGCTGGAAGAGATGGATTTCTTCTAACTAAACGGTTCGCTTGCAAACGGTTTAATTAATTGCTTTCATTGAGATTTGGATCATTCCGCTCTTGTGATTCCTGCACGTTCCATGATTCGCGAGGGAAGATTAACGCAGATATCGTTTCGATGCGGATTTAGGATGGTTAGAACAAGATTATCCCGTATCGGGTAAGGGTGCTTCCCGCCTTGCCGTGATAAGGGCCTTCAAAACCGAGTTTGCGAAGTCGCTTTACTAATTCTGTCCAAGAGAGGGGAGGTAGTTTCGATTCGAGGCGAAATACTAGTGTGGCGGGAACAGCAGCCGTTTACTGGTCATAGCACTTTTAACGGGTTTTGTCATTACGTTGCGATTTCAAGAAGTTGATGAGGCTGCACCCCCGCGGCATTTATATACGTACATTTTTATACTTTCGAGTACATTAATGAACATCGAGGTGAGAAGATGAGCATAAAAGCGAAGATAATACTGGATGAAGAAGAAATCCCGAAGACGTGGTACAACATACAGGCGGACATGCCGGAGCTGCCAGAGCCGCCACTCAATCCGATGACGAAGGAGCCCGCGAAGCCCGAAGATTTCGCACCGATCTTCCCGATGGAGATCGTACGGCAAGAAATGACGACGGAGCGATTCATTCCGATACCGGAGGAAGTGCGGGAAGTTTACCGGCTCTGGAGACCGACGCCGCTGTATAGAGCGAAGCGATTGGAGGAGAAGCTGAAGACGCCAGCGAGGATTTACTACAAATGGGAAGGCGTGAGCCCACCGGGCAGTCACAAGCCGAATACATCAATCCCACAAGCATATTATAACATGAAAGCGGGTATAGAGCGGTTAGCAACGGAAACCGGCGCTGGCCAGTGGGGTTCGGCGCTTTCGTTTGGCGCGATGCTGTTCGGGTTGAAGGCTACGGTTTACATGGTTGGTGCAAGTTACGATCAGAAACCGTACCGACGGGTGATGATGGAGACGTGGGATGGCGAGGTGTACCGAAGCCCCAGCAATAACACTCAATTCGGGAAGAAACTCTTAGCAGAGGATCCGAACACACCGGGTAGTTTGGGAATTGCCATTTCCGAAGCGGTCGAAGATGCCGCCACGCACGATAATGTGAACTACGCCATCGGCTCGGTTCTGAACCACGTCTGCCTCCATCAGACGGTGATCGGCCTGGAGGCGAAGAAGGCGTTTGAGACGATCGACGAGTATCCCGATTTCATCTGTGGCAATGTCGGCGGCGGCAGTAACTTCAGCGGGGCTACGTTCCCGTTCGTTGCGGATAAGCTCAATGGCAAACGACCGGACCTTAAGATAGTCGCCTGTGAGCCGATGTCATGTCCAACGCTGACGAAGGGGCTCTATCACTACGATTATGGCGATACTGCGGGGATGGCACCTATAATAAAGATGTTCACTTTAGGGCACACGTTCATTCCGCCACCAATTCACGCAGGTGGGTTGCGATACCACGGGGATTCTCCGTTACTGTGCAAGTTAGTGAAGGACGGCTACATCGAGGCGGCGGCGTACCATCAAACCGAGGTCTTCAAGGCTGCGAAATTGTTCGCCGAGACGGAAGGGCATATAATAGCGCCGGAATCCGCGCACGAAGTGAAAGCGGTAATCGACGAGGCGTTGAGATGCAAGGACAAAGGGAAAGAGGAGGTTATCTTCTTCAACAACAGCGGCCACGGGCATTTCGATTTGGGCTCATACGATGCGTTCCTCCAGGGGAAGCTCGTGGACTATGAGTATCCTGCGGAGCTGGTGAAACAGGCGCTGGAACACTTGCCGAAGATAGAATAAACAGGTATATGGAGAAGAGGACTTTAACGAATAGCGTAAGAAGGGTGGATATTCCATTCACCCCTCTCGAAGTTTTTTCAAAGATACGCGGTGTCTTTGACAAGAGTTTCCTACTCGAATCAGTGGAGGGTAGGGAGAAGATCGCGCGATACTCGTTCATCGGCTTCGATCCGCTCTTGGAATTCAAATCGAAGGGGCGCGAAGTGGAGGTTAACGGCGAGCGCTACCAGGTGGACGACCCTTATGAGGAGATGGAGCGCGTACTTAATTCCTTCGAGTGCGGTAGAGTAGGAACTTTGCCATTTTCCGGTGGCCTTGTAGGCTTCTTTTCCTACGACATCGTGAGATTTTTCGAGGACCTCCCCGCTTCGCTTCCTGATACGCTGGACTGTCCCGACGCGCACTTCATCATTCCCACATACCTGCTCTGCTTCGATCATTTGAGAAAAGAGGTGATCCTCGTCTCGTACAATAAGGAGAACGATAATATCGAGGAGATTGTAGGGCAAGGAGAAGCCAGCGAGATAGAGGCTTTTTCCGTCTCTTCTACGCGTTCGGAGCTCGAAAAAGGGGAGTTTGGAGCGGGCGTGGTAAGAGCAAAGGAGTATATCAGAGAAGGGGATATATTCCAGGTAGTCCTCTCACGACGGGTCGAATCGAGCTATAGCGGCGATCCGTTATACTTTTACAAGACGCTTCGTGCTACAAATCCCTCGCCATACATGTTCTATCTGGATTTCGACAACATCGTGGTTGGCTCGTCTCCTGAGATGCTCGTACAACTACGGGACGGCATTTTAACGCTGCGGCCACTGGCAGGCACGAGGAAGCGTGGAAGAACGGACGAGGAGGATGAATTGCTCAAGGTGGATATGCTCCTCGACGAGAAAGAGCGGGCGGAACATATCATGCTGGTAGACCTTGGGAGGAACGACCTTGGACGGGTTGCACGGTCAGGAAGCGTGGAAGTAACCGAACTGATGGGCATCGAGAAGTATTCGCACGTCCAGCATATCGTCTCGAATATAACCGCGGAGTTAGCCGACGGTAAGAGCGCCTTTGACGTTTTCCGTAGCTCTTTTCCTGCCGGTACGGTAACGGGCGCGCCGAAGATCCGGGCGATGGAGATAATAGAGGAGCTGGAGACGAGCAGGAGGGGCGTATATGCCGGCGGCGTTGGCTATTTCGACTTCTCGGGCAATCTCGATTTCGCCATCACGATTCGAACCATGTTCACGGTCGGTAATAAGGCGTATTTCCAGGCAGGTGCGGGCATAGTGGAAGATTCGATCCCCGAGCGGGAATTTGTAGAGACTGAGAACAAACTGGGTGCTTTGATCGCCACAACGGAAAAATGAAAGTACTTGTGATCGATAACTACGATTCCTTCGTCTACAATCTCGTGCAATATGTCGGAGAACGTGGTGCGGACGTGGTAGTGCGGAGGAACAATGTTGGAATAGAGGAACTCAAGAAGCTTGATGCCGACCGGATCATCATTTCTCCGGGGCCGGGCCGACCGGAGTGTGCGGGGTTTTCTGAAGAAGTCGTACGGATATTTGGTTCGGAGATCCCCATTCTCGGGGTCTGCTTAGGCCACCAAGTGATCGGCCATGTCTTCGGTGCTACGATCGGCTACGCAGAGCGAATAATGCACGGTAAAGTTTCGCTGATACAGCATGATTCCACGGGGATATTCACGGGTCTGAAGAGTCCGCTTCACGCAACGCGGTATCACTCACTCATCGTTTCTGACGAGGGCTTCCCATCATGCTTACAAATTACCGCACGGGCAGAAGATGGTGAGATAATGGGAATACGGCACGGAACGCTGCCAATCGAAGGGGTTCAGTTCCATCCGGAATCCATATTGACCGAAGACGGGAAGGGGCTAATAAGGAACTTTTTGGGAAAATGATAAAAGAAGCGATTTCGAAGGTTGTGGAAAGACAAGACCTCGATCCGGCGGAAGCGGGGCTTGTAATGGAGGAGATCATGAGCGGTGGTGCGACGAGCGCGCAAATAGCCGCGTTCCTAACCGCACTGAGGATGAAAGGGGAGACCGTCGAGGAGATTGTTTCGTTTGTCCATTCGATGCTCCAGTATGCCTCCGTTATTGCGCCAAACGTGGACGGGGTCATGGTAGATACCTGCGGAACCGGCGGAGATAGACTAAAGACCTTTAATATAAGTACCATTTCGGCATTTGTCGCTGCCGGTGCCGGTGCGGTCGTGGCGAAACATGGGAACAGAGCAGTATCATCAAAAGCGGGATCTGCGGACGTTCTCGAAGCATTGGGCTTCAACATTATGCTTGAGCCGGAGCAGGTCTGCACGTGCATAGAAGAAGTAGGAATGGGTTTCATGTTTGCTCCGGTGTTTCATCCCGCGATGAAGCACGCCATGGGTCCGCGGAGAGAGATCGGAGCGCGGACGGTATTCAACATTCTCGGCCCGCTGGCGAATCCCGCGGAGGTAAAAGCGCAAGTAGTGGGAGTTTATGATGGCGCGCTCGTCGAGAAGATCGCGAACGTCTTAGAAGGACTCGGAGTGCGGCATGCACTGGTTGTTCATGGCCTGGATGGCTTGGATGAAATCTCGCCCATCGGTGAAACTAAAGTAGCGGAACTCAAAGGCGGTAAGATTGCAACCTACAGCATATCCCCCGAGGATTTCGGGCTGCAACGAGCGAAGGTGAGCGAAATAGAAGGCGGAAATGCGGAAGAGAACGCGCAAATTGCAATTGATATCCTTCAGGGTCATAAAGGAGTGCGGAGGGATGCTGTTTTGATGAATGCCGCAGCAGCACTAGTAGTCGGAGGCCTCGCAGAGGATTTGAAGGAGGGCTTTGAACTCGCGGCTCTTTCTGTGGATTCGGGCGATGCGTACCGAAAGCTTAAAGAGGTAATTCGATTTATAGATGATGAGTCGAGACGTGAACGATCTAATTGATACGATAATAAAGGATACGAAAAGGGCGGTTGAGAAAAGGAGCAAAGAAAAAATCCCTGAAAGAACGAGTGTCAGTCTCAGTTTAGCGCGAGCAATCTGTTTACCCTGTCGTTCGATAATAGCGGAGATAAAGCCGAAATCACCGACCACTGGCGACCTTATAGGAAACAGAGATATTTTATCCATAGCCAGCGAATATGAAGCAGGATGCGCAACGGCGCTATCGGTTCTTACTTCTACGCATTTTGGAGGCGAGGTTGCAAACGTGTCACGCGTGAAGCGTAGCGCGAGCATACCGGTGCTCTACAAGGACTTCGTGGTGGATGAATACCAGGTTTTTGAGGGCTTTGGTTATGGTGCAGATGCGATTTTGCTCATTGAAGGGATCTCGCCGGTGGAGCAGCTGTTGGATGTGGTGGGCGATCTGGGACTGGAGGCGGTGGTTGAATGCCACTCGGCAGAGGAGATCGAATCGGCAGTATCTGCAGGAGCCGATATCATTGGCATCAATAATCGGGACCTCAGGACGCTTACCGTGGACATCGAGACGACCGCACGGCTTTCGGAGTACGTCCCCGGGGATACGATACTGATAAGCGAGTCGGGGGTTAAGACCGTGGCAGATGCGCGCTATTTATTTGATTGCGGTGTGGATGCGCTCCTTATTGGGACTGCGTTGATGCAGTCAGAGGACCCAAAGGGGTTTATAAAGTCATGCATAACGGCGTGAGCGTGAAGATTTGCGGTATTACGAATAAGGCTGATGCTCAGCTTGTCGTGGAAAGCGGTGCGGATATGCTCGGTATGATTGTGGATGTGCCGGTAGAAACACCGCGGAAACTACGCATAGATGAAGCGGAAAAAATCGCAAAGGAGATAGGAAATGCTATAGCCATCGTGGCGGTTCTCTGTCCGAGGACTGTGGACGAAGTAGAGGAAGTGGTCAGGAGGATTGAGCCGTTTGGCGTGCAGCTGCACGGCTTTGAATCAAATGAGCTCTTGAAATCAGTCCGAGAGGCACTTCCTGAGGTGAACGTGATAAAAACCGTGCATGTGGCTGAAGATGGAACAATTCATGGCGTTATGCCCGAAGAGGATTATGTAGATTTTATACTTCTTGATACGTTTTCCGATCGGATTGGCGGGACGGGTAGAAAGCACAGCTGGGCTAAAAGCCGGGAGATCGTGGAACAGAGCACCGTCCCCGTGATTCTCTCGGGAGGGTTAACACCCGAGAACGTGGCAGAGGCGATAGAAGCGGTGAAGCCGTATGGTGTCGATGTCGCGAGCGGCGTGGAAACCTCAGGAGGGCGGAAGAGTAAGGAGAAGGTTTTAGAATTCGTGAGGAATGCGAGATGTACATAGGGGAATATCCGAAAGCGGGGAAATTTGGTGAGTACGGCGGGCAATTCGTCCCCGAGGTCTTGATGCACGCGCTGGAAGAGCTAGAGGAGGCGTATCTTCGCTACGGTAAGGACGAGCAATTCAGGGAAGAGCGGGACTATTATTTGAGGACGTTTGCCGGTAGGCCGACCCCTCTTTACTTCTGCTCACGGCTTTCCGCTCTGT
Source organism: Desulfobacteria bacterium (assembly GCA_035528755.1). Lineage (GTDB taxonomy): Archaea > Halobacteriota > Syntropharchaeia > Alkanophagales > Methanospirareceae > JACGMN01. Next base: position 9,426 of record DATKXZ010000069.1, read on the forward strand.
TTGGCACCAGACTTTATCTTAAGCGTGAGGATCTCGTTCACGGCGGCGCGCATAAGCTGAACAATACAATCGGTCAAGCGTTGTTAGCGAAACGGATGGGTAAGAAGAGGATAATTGCGGAGACCGGAGCAGGCCAGCACGGCTTGGCGACTGCAATAGTGGGTGCGATGTTCGGCATGAAAGCGGAGATTTACATGGGCGAGGAGGACATAGAACGGCAGCGGCTGAACGTGTTCCGAATGAAATTGATGGGTGCGGAGGTTCATCCGGTTGGCAGTGGCTCGAAAACGTTGAAGGATGCGATCAACGAGGCGATACGGGACTGGGTGACGAACGTGCAGGATACGCATTATCTTTTAGGTTCGGTTGTCGGACCGCACCCCTATCCGATGATCGTGCGCGATTTCCAGCGGGTGATCGGGCAGGAAACAAAGCGGCAGATGCTGGAAACCGAGGGGCGGCTGCCCAATGCGCTCGTTGCGTGCGTTGGCGGTGGAAGCAACAGTATCGGGCTGTTCTACGATTTCCTCGATGATGACGGCGTGGCGATATACGGAGTAGAGGCCGGAGGATCGGGTATTGAATCCGAGAGACATTCCGCAACGCTCTGTGCGGGTAGCAAGGGCGTCCTGCACGGTGCATACAGTTATCTGTTACAGGACGAAGACGGTCAGATCATGCCGACACACAGTGTTGCGCCAGGGCTCGATTATTCCGGCGTCGGCCCCGAGCATGCGTTTCTGAAGGACGAAGGTCGTGTAACCTATGACCTAGTAACCGACATTGAGGCGCTGCACGCGTTCGAGCTGTTATGTCAATATGAAGGGATATTGCCGGCACTCGAGTCGGCACACGCGTTGGCGTACGTGGCAAAGTTGGTGAAGGACGGAAAGATAGGCCGCGATGACGTTGTTGTCGTCTGTCTTTCGGGGCGAGGAGACAAGGATGTTGAGATAATAGAGAGGGCACTCAATGAGCAGAATAGATAATACCTTTGCGGAACTTGAAGGAAGGGGTGAATGCGCGTTGATAGCATACCTTATGGCGGGTGATCCCGATCCGTCACGAACGCCCGGAATAGCAGCAGCAATCGCGCGGCACGCGGATATCATAGAGCTGGGGATACCGTTCTCGGATCCGATCGCAGACGGCCCAACGATCCAGGCCGCGGCAGGACGAGCGTTACGAGCGGGAATGAGACCACAAGAAATTTTCGAGATCATCACCGCTATCAGAAAAGAGACGAATACCCCGATCGTCGTGATGGGTTACTACAATCCGATCTTGCGGTTCGGGGTCGAGCGGTTCATGAACAAACTTGCGGAAGCTGGCGGCGATGGTGTTATCATCCCGGACCTGCCGATAGAGGAGGCAGATGATGTGGTGCGGTATGCGAGGGAGAGCGGTATCGATACGATCTTCTTGATTGCGCCGACGACGCCGGAGGACAGGATAGCGCGGATATGTGGTTATTCGTCAGGATTTGTGTATCTCGTATCGCTGCTGGGTGTTACGGGCGCGCGTGAAGCAGTTTCAGGGGTTGTAAAGACGATGATAGCACGTGTCGTTGAGAAACGGCCGGATATACCGCCAGCGGTAGGATTTGGCATATCGAAGCCAGAACACGTACGTGAAATAGCAGCGAGCGGGGCGAAGGGTGTAATAGTCGGGAGTGCGATTGTGGACATTATAGCGGAACATAAAGATAAACCGGATGATATGATCGCAGCGCTTGAAGAGTTCTGCGCAGCGTTAAAAGAAGCGACGAGGAACCGCTAAGTATCTTGATGTTATCAAAACGTCCACTTACGATAGAAAGTTTAATAAACGAAGCTACCAAAGAACTACTCGAAGGAGGTGCTCGAATGATAAAGAATCTGGAGATCGAGAATTTCAAGTCGATAAAGCACTTGAAACTCGACTGTAAGCGGATCAATCTCTTTATCGGTGAGCCGAATACCGGGAAGTCTAATATTTTGGAGACACTAAGCCTATTATCATACCAATATTATGGAGACCTTGAAAATTTTGTCAGATTTGAGAATATGAATAATCTGTTTTACAATGAAAATTTGGAAGAGAACCTGACAATTAAGACAGATAATACGATTTTAGAGATTAATTTTAATCACGGATCATTCAAGGGCAGATGCCTTGAGGTGGATTCAGAACTTTTTAACTTTAATTACGACTATAGTGGTCATGGAACCGGCAGATCTTCTGGTCATTTAAAATCACCATGCAAGTTTTATAAATTTGCTATCAGAAGGGACTTCCCTAGAAAAGAGCCGGATTTCCTTTTACCTCCTTCTGGAGCAAACCTACTAGCAATTCTCCAAACCCACAAGGGATTGAGATCCACCGTAAATCAAATTTTCATGCAATCTGGGTTGAGATTGGTTTTTGAGCCTCAAGAGGACAAAATTAAGGTTTTAAAATCTTCTGAAGATACCCTCGTTTTATTTCCTTATTTCTTAGCTTCGGACACTCTTCAAAGAATCAGCTTTTATCTCACAGCGATAGATTCTAATAAAAATTCGGTGTTAGTTTTTGAAGAGCCAGAATCGCATGCCTTTCCCTATTATACCAAATTCCTCGCTGAGAGAATAGCTCTCGATAAAGCGAACAACCAGTACTTTATTGCAACCCATAATCCCTATCTTCTTCTTTCAATCATCGAAAAAGCACGCAAAGATGAAGTAGCAATTTTCATCACCTATTTTGAAGATTACCAAACGAAAGTGAAACTCTTGAGCGAAAAAGAACTGTCGGAGATAATGGATATGGGGATTGACATATTTTTCAATATCGAGCGATTTTTAGAAGTGAAAGAATGATTTATACCGAATGTAAGCCTGATTCTTCATTGGTGAGGATTTTAGGGATTCCAAAGAAACAAATAATTCATCACCAAGGTAAGCCTGAGGTTTGTAAACAATTGGAGAAGCGAGAAAGTTGGATAGGATTGGTAGATGAAGATCCGTTCAGCGTTCAACCATCTTATCTGAAGAGATTGCCGGTGAAGGAAGATTTACCAACTTGTGGACTTAAGATTTTGAACGATACTTCTAAAAACAACGAGTTAATCATTCTCTCCCCACGGCTAGAGGAATGGATATTAAAAGCTGCAAAAGATGCAGGCATAAATATAAAGCGGTATAATCTACCGAACGATGAAGAAAAATTGCACGAAGAGATAAACACCGATCTCAGAAAATTTGAACGGTTGGTGAATGATTTGAGAGGCAAGAGCGAGATGATAAAAGCTCTGGAAAAAGCTTTACTACAGCGAGAGGATAAATACCAGTGAAAACAATGAAAATCGGTTTTCTTATCAATCCGATCGCGGGCATGGGCGGCTCCGTGGGCCTTAAAGGCACGGACGGCCTGGTAGACGAAGCAGTGGAATTAGGTGCACAGCCCGTAGCCACGGAACGGGCGAGGAAATGCATGGCTGAGTTGACTGTAAACGCGTTTTTTATTACGTGCTCTGGCGCGATGGGCGAGAAGGCACTTACAAGCTCGCAGAGTAGTTACGAGGTCGTATATTCGTTTGAAGGGAATAGGAGCACGAGTGAGGATACAAAGAACGCATGCCAGCGATTCTTAGAAGAAGGAATTGAGCTTTTGGTCTTCTGTGGCGGTGACGGTACGGCACGTGATGTTTACAGCGTCGTCGAACGGAAAATTCCAATCATAGGAATCCCTGCGGGCGTAAAGATGCATTCGGCAGTGTTTGCGATCAGTCCGAAAGGTGCCGCGCAAATCGTGGAGCATTTTGTAGACGGTAAGGCAGAAGTACGGGATGCTGAGGTAATGGATACGGACGAGGACGCGTACCGAAAGAACGAGCTACGCATGAAAGTGTTCGGGTATGCGCGCACACCGTACGAGCCGATTCTCGTTCAACATGGTAAGAGTCTTTTTCAGAGCGTGAGTGAAGAGAATGCGAAAGAGGAGATCGCACGGTTTGCTATCGAGTTCATGCGTGACGGCTCGCTTTATATCTTGGGCGCAGGGACGACGATCCATAAAATCGCGGAGTTGCTGGGCCTAGGCGAGGAGAAGACGCTGCTCGGCGTGGATGCCGTGAAGGACGGCCAATTGGTGGCGAAAGATATGAATGAGCAAGCGTTGCTCAGCTTACTGGAGAACGAGAAAGAGACAAAGGCAAAGCTGCTCGTGAGTCCGATCGGTGCGCAGGGCTTCGTTTTTGGACGGGGCAATCAGCAGCTCAGTGCTAACCTTTTGGAAAAAGTTGGAATTGAAAATGTGATCGTGCTGGCGACGCCGCACAAGCTCGCAGAGACACCGTTCCTGCTCGTTGATACGGGCAGCGATGAGCTGGACGAGCAGTTAAGCGGATATTTGAGCGTTGTTTGCGGGTATCGGATGGCGCAGCGTAAGGAAGTGCGACGTGGGTGAAGAGCAATCTTTAAACCTTATTGCAAATAGTATTATGTATAGCGCATGACCTACGAGAAATTCCGGCAAGAAGTGGAACGGATACTGGACGAGAAATCGGAGCCGGTCACCTGGAACGAGATAAAAGCGAGTTCAACGAAACTGAAGCAGAAAGCGCCGTATCACGTCTATGTGCAGAAGCTACAGGGTGATATCGGCCTGGTACGGTTCAAGCATCACAGCAAAACGGTCTGGGCGTTACGCAAATGGTTCGAAGCCGGTAAGTTCCGGGAGCTTTTACCTCACAAGGTGCGATTGACGATTCTGTTTCTCAAGACGGATCATGCAATTGCGGCTAACGAATACTGGGAATTGAAACGGATTTATCCGCTGGACGCAGGGTTGCATCGCTGGGACGTGATAGAAGCGGACGTGGCGGACTTCTTCCCTGAAGAGGACAAACGACCGGAGAGCCTGAGGCTGAAAGGAGACGGGCTGAAGTACGTACGAAGTATAGAGGACGTGGAAGAGCGTATAAAAATAGCGGAACGAATAGCGGAGAGCGGTGAATTCCTGCATACTGATGCGTGGAAAGGGAAAACGGTAGGATTGACCAAGCCGCGATTCCGCTGTTTCTACTTCTACGATGGCAAATGCCAGTTCTTCTGTGACCAGAGCGTGTGCGTGGGCCATGATATGGACGTAGAAGAGGACGATGGAAGCACGGAGATAACCGGTGACAAGGTTTATTTCATTTTAGAAGCGGCAGAACGAGCTCGAGGCGAGTTCATCTGGGAACAGAAGCATGTTGATTGGGGCATAACGTCCGTGATTTCGCTCACCGATCCGAGACAGCGGCGGTTACTTTGAGTCCCACAACTACCGTAAGCACGAGTGCATTTTTATAACAATCAAAAAACTAATGTAAAGCAGTGCAGATACCATGAAAACCTCGAAACTGTCAGGATTTTATAAACGTAATCCAAAGGAACGATTAGAGATTGTAAAGGATTTTGCGGGCTTAACTGACGATGAGATAGCCGTTCTGAGTACCACCGGTTCGTTGGGTGATTTGGCAGATCGCATGATAGAGAACGTTATTGGCACCATGCCCTTACCACTGGGTATTGCCACGAATTTCCTGATTAATGGCAAGGATTATCTGATCCCGATGGCGATTGAAGAGCCTTCCGTTGTCGCCGCCGCGAGCAATGCGGCAAAGATGGCACGGGCGACCGGCGGATTCCAAACGAGTTCTATGGACCCTATAATGATCGGGCAAATCCAGGTGACTGATGTTCCCGACCCGTCATCGGCGAAATTCTCCGTGCTCGCACACAAAGCGCGCATTTTAGAGATCGCGAATGAAAAAGACTCCGTGCTCGTGAGCCTTGGCGGTGGTGCGAAAGACGTTGAGGTAAAGATAATCAATACCGTCGCGGGTCCACAGGTGATCGTCCATCTCCTCGTTAACGTTAAGGACGCAATGGGCGCCAACGCTGTAAACACCATGGCTGAAGCGGTTGCACCATTTATCGAGCAGATCACCGGTGGCAAAGTTTACCTTCGAATTATCTCGAACCTCGCAACGTATCGGTTAGTCTTCGCGCGGGCGGTTTTTGCGAAGGATGCGATCGGCGGCGAGGGCGTTGTTGACGGGATTCTGAACGCCTATGAATTCGCCAACGCTGACCCGTACCGATGTGCAACCCATAACAAAGGTATAATGAACGGGATAGACCCCGTGGTAATCGCAACGGGTAACGATTTCAGAGCGGTTGAGTCTGGAGCACATGCGTACGCGAGCATCACCGGGCAGTATCAGCCGTTAACACGCTGGGAGAAGAACAAGGACGGCGATTTGGTAGGAACGATTGAACTTCCGTTGGCGGTGGGTCTCGTTGGCGGTGCAACAACGACACATCCAACAGCGAAGGCCAATGTGAAGATACTTGGTGTGAAGACGGCAAACGAGCTTGCGGAACTTATCGCCGCCGTCGGCCTCGCGCAGAATTTCGCCGCGCTGCGTGCATTAGCGACCGAAGGCATTCAACGCGGGCACATGTCGCTCCATGCACGGAACGTTGCCATCGCTGCGGGTGCAGAAGGTGACCAGATAGACAAAGTTGTGGAGATACTGGTGAAGGAGAAGCAGGTGCGAATCGATAGGGCGAAGGAAGTGCTGGAAACGCTGAAATAATATTGCATCTTTATGTTTCTGATCTAGGATAGAAATCCAGTTCCGTCTGCTTAAATGTCTCTTTAGTAATCCCACCATTAATCTGTAATCTCTAAATAAAGGACTTCTTCAGGTGGATTCGTCTTAATAGAAAGGGATGTGGAATAATAATCCAAAGAGCTAGAGAAGTAGGCGCGCAAAGCGGTGCTTGTAAGAATTTTTATATCAGTAACTCTTAGTAGTAAACCATAAAATGTATGCACAAAAAGACTCCTTCAAGTTCTCAAACGAATAATCAGAAACGGCTGTATAAAGGGTTGTCATTGTATCCAAGTATAATTAGAAAGATAAAGGTAAATGAAGAACGATTGATACAGGCAGGCTATAAAGAATCAAAAAAGAAACCACTTCTATTTTATAAGCCAACTAAGGACTGCACCTTTTTTGCGGACGTGAGGGGAACAGAAATCGTGCCGATATGGGCGGATTCATCCCCCCTATTTTATGTTCGCTTCACAAATGATTACCCAAACTGGAAAAAGGGCAGGATCATAAATTCAGAGATTGGACGACTTAAAGAGAAGGAGATTCGTGTTAGGCTTTATGTAGAGTATAGTGATGATGAATCTATCTGGTACGATGGCAGTGATGGTTTTTGGAATGAGAGAGGCTGTCCAACAATTATCTACGAATCGATAGAATACACTTAGATCTAAAGCTCACGTGCTATCCTTCCAGCTTGTGTTAACGTGTCTATGAATTATTGGACGTGCAAAAACCGGTTGATTTTTATATTAGTGGTTC
>DATKXZ010000070.1:0-7181 GCA_035528755.1 Desulfobacteria bacterium
GAACCACTAATATAAAAATCAACCGGTTTTTGCACGTCCAATAATTCATAGACACGTTAACACAAGCTGGAAGGATAGCACGTGAGCTTTAGATCTAAGTGTATTCTATCGATTCGTAGATAATTGTTGGACAGCCTCTAATGGACCAAAAAACCAAGCGTCGCATTTAAATATTTACCCATTCATGTAGCAAGCAAACTCTCTTCGAAAAAAGGTTTGAAGATATATACTCAGAATCTTGAAGTGCTTTTATTACACTGAAACTTAAATTATTGTTGGGACGAAGAAAGATGCCAGAAGACGATTTTATTGTTGCCGAAGATCTCGACCTTGCATGGAGTAATTTTGACCCGTTTTTTACTTTACCCGCTAATTGCCCGTTTCACGTAGAGCGAAAAAGCAAGCCTTTAAATAAGCTAAGTAGAGCCCTTTTACGCCAGCACAGACAGCCGCCTAAGTACTTCTTTTCAGGTCATAGAGGATGCGGCAAGTCAACAGAACTAAACAGGCTTGACGCTGACGATGAAATTAACAAAAGATTTTTTATTGTGAAGTACTCGGTTAAGGATGTCTGCGATGTTAACAATCTTAATTATGTTGACGTTCTGTTCTCTATGGGGGCGCAATTATATATCCAGTATATTGATGCGGACAAGGAACTGAATCCCGAGCTGATAAAAGAACTTGAGAGCTGGGGGAGCAGCATTGAGCTTGAGAAGGAAAAAATAAAGTCTGCAGAAGGCACTATGAAAGTTAGAGTACGCGCACTTTTCCTTTCTCTACAGGCAAAAATCAAGTCTCAGCATACTACGAGGGTAATCATCAGGGAACAAATTGAGCCAAAGCTTTCTGAGCTTATTGATAAAATAAATCTGATCATTGCAGATATCGAAGGCAAAGAAAAGAAGAATGTGCTCGTTATTATTGATGATCTGGATAAACCCAGTTTAGAGCAAGCAAAGGAGATCTTTTATAATAACTCTACGGCTATTACGCAGCCTGCATGCTATATTGTGTATACCGTGCCAATCTCGATATTCTTCGCCCCCGAATTTACTGCGATACGGGAATCTCGGTTTTTCTTACCCAATATTAAACTGCACACAAAGGATGATAGGAACAGCTTACACGAGCCGGGCTATGAACTGATGCGAACGTTCGTTTATAAAAGAATGAGTGAGAAGCTCATCGAACCGGACGCCCTTGATTTAGCCATTAAAATGAGTGGTGGTGTGTTCAGGGAAGGTGCGCGAATACTGCAAATCGCGGCAGACAGCGCAATAGAACGAGAACGGAGTCGTATATTGAAAGAAGATGTGGAACGGGCAGAGCGAGAAATAAGAAGCGATTTTAAGCGTATTCTGAAATCTGACGACTATGATACCCTTGATGAAATTTGTAAGAATAATGAGATCCGGGGGATAGAGAAGATAGGGCATTTATTGCACAATCTTAGCGTGCTCGAGTATATGAATGATGAAACCTGGTGTGATGTACATCCCACGCTCGAAGCACTGTTAGAGAAATGACATGGTCGAAGCAAACGATACGTTTGAGGAGCGAGTTTCCAGGCTCGCCAATTACTTAACCCGTGCATACAAACATAACAAGCCCTCGCTTCTCTTTGCCATGTATCTGAGTGAATTTTTGCGCAGCGACGTCGAGAAATCGCTTACGAGGGCGTTGGTTGAGCAGGGGCTCGAAGCCATGAGCGTTGACGCGGGAAACAATAAAGACCTGCCCGCCTTCTTTTCAGCAATGAACTCCGGCAACTCTGTTTTTTTCGTTCATAATATGGAGGAAGGATTCCCTGATGCGCTTCGGTATTTAAATTTCAAGCGCGAAGAACTTGTCGAGCATAAGGTCAAGGCAGTGTTCTGGGTAAGAGAAGAGGAACTTGCTCGTATCAGTCTTGAGGCGCCGGATTTCTTCGCGTTCAGAAACCGCGTGGTAGAGTTCAGGGAAGTACCTACGGCAGAAGAGCGCAGACCTGCTCTGGTTGAATTCGCCTTAGAGACTGAATATAGATCTCTGGATGAGATCACGCGAAGTATAGCGCTAAAAGAGAAACTACTTGCCGAGCTTTCTGCCGAGGATGAAATAAGCGGATACCTGCTGGGTTCACTTGGGATATTATATGGTCAAACCGGTTCTTGTAAAAAGTCGCTTGAGCATTCTGAAAAAGCGCTTAAGATTGCCCGGGAGATTGGCGACCGACGAAATGAAGGAGCAGTTCTCGGCAATCTCGGTTTAGCTTACAGCGCTCTCGGGCAGGTGGAGAAAGCAATCGAGTATTATGAGCAGGCGCTTGGTATAGCACGGGAGATTGGCGACCGACGAAATGAAGGAGCAGACCTCGGCAATCTCGGTTTAGCTTACCGCGATCTCGGGCAGGTAGGAAAAGCAATCGAGTATCATCAGCAGGCGCTTGGTATAGCACGGGAAATTGGTGACCGGCGCGGTGAAGGAGCAGACCTCGGCAATCTCGGTTTAGCTTACGGCGCTCTCGGGCGGATGGAAAAAGCAATCGAGTATTTTCAGCAGGCGCTTGGTATAGCACGGGAGATTGGCGACCGGCGCGGTGAAGGCAATCATCTCGGCAATCTCGGTTCAGCTTACGGCGCTCTCGGGCGGATAGAAAAAGCAATCGAGTATTTTCAGCAGGCGCTTGGTATAGGTAAAGAGATAAAGGATCCAAGGATAATCACGTTTTGCGAGAGAAAACTTGAGTTAATGAAACATTCAGATAGTGATAAAGGAGAAGAAGGGTGAGAAGAGTGCGGTTTCGCCTGAAACAATCCAGAGGATTTTTTGAGTGTTTGCGATGACTATCCAGAAGAGGGAATGGCGGCGCGGAAATCTTATACGGTCACCCATTAGTGCTCTTCCAATCTGGTAGGTAAAATTGAAGAAGCGGAAAAAGCGGTGAACGAGGCGATTGGCGTTGTACCCGGGTCGCATGCACAGGAATTGAGTTATAAAACCGAGACCTAAGAAACCAAAGAGTGACGTAATACAGGAACGTATAATCTGGAGCGGAGCTGATGAAGCGTACGAGTACTGGAAAAGATCAGGTAACTACTGGAAATAGACCGAAGGCGCAATTGATTCGTTAAAGCATGGTTAGAAAGGTTTCGTTATTTATTCGGTATGCAACCTGCGGAACTTAAACGGCGAGAACTCAACGCCGCCGCCCTCGTAAAACTTCGTGAACCACTCGTAGTAATGCAACCTGATCGCATGAATTCCTGACATTATCCCCTCGAGTACTACGACGACCGCAGTCCCGAGTATGAACACCACCACAGCCAATCCGATATTTATCTGGGAACTCATGAACGTCAGCAGAATGAAGACTTCAATTAAAGCCGCATGCGCCAACGCCAGCGCGAGAATACGGCCGTACGAGATGGTATTCGCGAGGAATCGGAAGAAGTTCTCCAGTACCGCCTCGATCACACCCGTAATGGCAATGATGAAGAGATCGATGACGGACGGCTTTCCGTGCGCGCTTTCATGCTTCAACTCATGAATGAAGCTGAGCAAAAAGAGCAAGAGTATAGGCAGCGCGACGAGCACCACAAAGCCCTGCATGACGTCGATACTCCCGACTAAACTCACAACAGCGGCAACAAGGCCAATCTTCGTATCTGCTACAGAAGAGCTGAGGAGCACGAGTAAGAAATAGAGCGCACCCACTAACGTCCAAACCCTGACGACCCCGATTACGGTCCCTAACGTGTCTTTATCGGACAGATTGTTCGTAACACCCAGTACCACGCCGAGGCCCATATGGATTGCGCCGATTAGCAGTGTAATGACAAACATCCCCGTTACGTTCGGAATGGGCTCGAACCACAAAGGCTTATGGATAAATAGCGCATGGAGCAAATGCGGGACCTCCATGCCCATTGACGAATGGAGTAAATGTGCGGCATATTCGCTGAATCCGAAGAATTCGCCAAATAGGAGGCCGCCAAGCATAGAACAACCGCCGCATAACGAGATGATCGTGCCCATGTCTTTCATGCCTTTCAAGCCCTTAACCCCGAAAAACATTGCCAATCCGAGCAGAAGCAGTAAGAGCCCATGCCCTATATCGGGGAACATAAGACCAAACAGAACAGGGAACATTACAGCGGTGATCAGTGTCGGGTCTATATCATGATAGGAAGGAAGGCTGTACATCTTGATGATCGATTCAAAAGGCTTGACGATCTTTGGATTCTTCAGTAACGACGGCACGCGCACGTCCGTCCTTTTCGGCTCCCGTACCTCGATTACGCACAGGCCGCCTACCTCGCCGTTTATACCTTCGATGATGGTATTCACCTCTTCCTGAGGCGTCCAGCCTTCGATCACCCGCACCCGCTCACTCGCGCCGAAGAGGATCTTCACCCGTGCCTTGCTTTCCTCTATCTGTACGAGCTCTTGCATCGTCAGCAGGTCTTGAAGCCGCGTTCGCCTGAGTTCGTCAATCTCACGCTCCTTATCAGTGATCTCTGCCTCAAGCTCGCTTATCCGCGCCTCGACATCCCCGATTGCGTCCTTTATCGTCGCGGGTAGCTCACGTAGTGGCAGCTGGTACGGCTCGAAGTCGACCATCCGCAGCGCACGCTCCACTTCCGTCTTATCCTTTTTCAAGGCAACCACAACGGCGAACGCATGCGAGGAACCAGGCGCTTCTTCTGCCTCCGTTATACCCTTCGAGACAATAACGTGGTTCCCACCGACTGCTGCATCCAGCGTTGTCCCTAACTCGTCCAGATTCTTGCTCGGCACTTTACCCACGTACACCGACGTGAAGTCCTTCTCACCGACGAAATCCAGATCAATGCCAAAATCATCTAATACCTTTAATATCCGCAGCAGCGCCTTTGGATGTGATAATTCTCCTCGCAGCCGTTCATTAGCGGCAGTTAACGCCGTTACGGTCTCTTCCAAGCCGCTGAACTCGCTCTCTATCTCCTCTAAGTTTATCTCTTCTACCGTTATCTTCGCCGCTTTTACCGCTGCTGGCTGTTCAGCACTGCCCTCGTCACCTTCAGCCGCAGGGGTTAGCAGAGCCCTCAGGTTCTCTATTCGAGTCAAGAGTTCAGAAGCTTTCATTATCGTCTCTTCTGCCTTAGACGGCTCTATCAGCCCTCCCCATTCATCAAGGAATTCCTTTATATCCGTGATATGAACATTACCCAAAACGTCGAGGCGCTTGATTATGCCGTCGATATCCTTCTCCAACGCGACAACACGCAGTTCCCTCATCTCCGCAGGTCTCAGCATCGTATGTATGTGTCCTATCCTATCTTGTCTGTCCTTACCCTATCCGCGCCCTTTACACGTTGGGTCTCTGTACTTATAATATCAAACGAAATATTATGCCTTTTAAAACTTTTGCTTTCTATCTACGCTCGGGCGGGGGAATGAAACTTTTTATATGCCGAGCGGCATGGTTATGGTAGGTAGTAACCAAACGAAAGGAGAGAGAATAGGGAAGGAGAGAAAAATGGAAGAGAGGAAGAAATTCAGCGATTTGAAGCGAGAAGTGATAGATGCAGGCAACTGTACACTGTGCGGTGGATGCGTTGCTACGTGCAGGTTGCTCGATCTCGATTATCTACGTATGGACTTTTCGGAGGGTCGGCCAGTGCTCGGAGAAGGGCAGCAGCACCCGCCAACGTACGGATCGTGTTACGCACCCCAAGGGAGACCGGTGAAGAGCGGCGACCAGCAATGCCCGATCGATTGCGGCTACTGCTATTATCAATGTCCGCGGGTAGAGGAACCCGAGTTGAGAGAGGGTTTGGAGGAGTTTTACGAAGTTGTGAGTAAGGATGAAGAGATAAGAGGTGTGTGTCATAATGGTGGCGCGCTTATCTCGCTGCTCGCCTCTGCGCTTGAAGATGCGATGGTGGAAGGCTGCATAACCGTTGCGGATAGTGGTGATGCAACGCCTGAGGTGCGTGTTGCGATGAATAAGGCCGCGTTGATGGAGAACGCGGGCGGCAGTTATGGCTATTCCGCAGCACTGACCGGTATAGCAGATGCGATTTTGAACTACGGCCTCTGGAGCGTTGCTCTGGTAGGAACGCCGTGCCAGATGGCTGCGTATGAGAAGATGCTCGCTGTTGGACGCGGCACACACAATGCCCATGATTTCTCGTCCAATGTGCGGTTACGAATCAGTCTGCTTTGCCAGGGTGCGTATTCATATGACGCTTTATTGAAGGACTTTATTGAAGGCAAGCGAGGTATACCGGCTGATACGATAACGAACTTTGAAATTCAGGACGATGGTCTGCACGTGTATGCGGGAGACAAAGAGCTGTTGCATGCAGGACTTGACGAGATCGCGGATTACAAGCGCGAGGGCTGTAAGATCTGCGAGGATTTCGTCGGGCGGTTTGCAGACATCAGTGTTGGGCATATCGGCTCGCCTGCGGGTAAGTCAACCGTGATCGTGCACACTGAAGTTGGTAAGGACGCATTTGAAAGCGCACGGCAGTGGGACTTTATAGAAGCGACGCCGATGGATGAACGAGGTGTGAAGTTGATACAATTATTACAGGAAGATAAGAAGAAGGCCGGAATGGCCGAGAAGGCGCGAAGAGCGAAAACCGCGGAATAATAAGGAGACCGTAAGAATTATACGCAAAGCAGATTGTCTGCTTCGTCTGGAGTGAGGGTTTTATCCCTCAACTCTGGAATGCGTGTAAAATGCTTTTTGTTTCCGGTAAGCAGATATTCTCCGTTTTTATGAAGAAAGGTCGCGGCAATAGCGACATCTTGGTATTCTATCACCGCACCATCAGTAATCAAAAAGGCATTTATTTGCCCGATCAGCTCAGCTATCTCTTCGTTTAAAGGGACTACATCGAAATTAGCGAATAACCGCTTCGCCTTCAGGGTTGCCTCCTTATAATCTTCTCTCAGATAAGTTCCCGTGAAAATTTCAGACGGAACAACCGCACTGATGAAAATTTCATGCTTCCTTAACAAAGTTTCAATAAGGTCTAGTATCTCCCCTTTTTGCCGCTCTACTTCAATAGACTTGTTGCTAATTAAAGGCAATCGTCACTAAGGGGCTTTTAAATAGGATATGCTCTGTGTTATCAGCTATGATAAGCGTTAACAGGGCTTTAAGGAGCGATAGGTTGATAAGAGCCACGACAGGGCTATCCGCA
>DATKXZ010000071.1:0-10950 GCA_035528755.1 Desulfobacteria bacterium
ACCCCAGATGAGGCGTTTATCAGGAAACTGAGCATCGGGAGTATCCTTGGAATGTTCCTCGTGTGGAACTAAAAGGAGGTACGTTTATGAATGTGAAAGGTCTTATGGATAGTAGGCGAAATAATATTAGGACTCAACAAATGCGTTGAGCGGAGAAGCTAAGTGCTATGAACCAAGAGGAAAATAAAAACGGAACGGAAGTTGAGTTGACGGTCCGATAAAGAGGTTTATCGTCTCCTTCGTAAGTTATCCTCGAAGCCCGTTAGTGTGATGAGGCCGACGGGTGTGCGTGCCGAAATTATGATAATTTCTTATGCGTGAACTAGTTATGTTGATTGAGAATGAACTATACCCGAGGGGGTTAGGTTAGATGACTAAAGCACCAGTCAACAAGCAGTTAATTAAAATTCTCTTCGCCTATCCAAACCTGCCGAGCCTAAGAAACCGAAGTGGCGATGGAGGCAGCATATCAACCGAAAAATTGAACAGGTAGCTCGTCCACACGACTACTTCCGAGCGTTCACACGTGCGGAATCATGCAGGAATGAAAGTGCACCGCACTTCTCACGACAGCCTTTATATTCTGGAACTATGTATACACAAGTAATATGATTAGTAGAATTCCACCGGAATTGAGGGCGGCGCTAGCGCCGGGTGCGGGCTATTCGCTGCTGATAAAGGGTGCGCCGGGAACTGGGAAGACCATGCTCGCTTTTGAGATACTCAACGAGTTCGGCGGCGAAAATGCCGTTTACCTCTCAACGCGGGTCTCACTGCCCGCTCTTTACAAGCAATTGCCCTGGCTGGAAGAACGTGGAGATTCTATAAGCGTGATCGATGCAACGAAGCTGTATCCGTCACAGAAAGGGTTTTCGGGCTTACGGTCTTTCTCGGACGTGCTGTACGAGAAATTGGGCGAGGCGGAAAAAACCGCGACACTCGTTATTGATAGCTGGGAAGCGATAACCTCGGAAGAGAAAGAGGAGAAGATCGAGGAACTGGAAGCGGCAATCACCAGCATGGTGCGACAATACGCCACGCAATACAAAATGAATTTGATACTCATATCGGAACGAACCGGCACGACCCAGCTCGATTACCTCGTTGACGGCATAATAGAGATGAAGCGTATATCCGTAGATAACCGGAGAGGTCGTGAAATGCTGTTAGAGAAGCTAAGAGGCGTTCGAGTGGACCAGCATCACTACGGTTTTACGTTAGATGACGGGCGATTCCGCTATTTCCCACCGTTCGAACGGAGGCGAGTGGAGAAGCCGAGGCGAGTAGCAACTATACGGAATACAGCCACGCATCTCTCGACCGGGTGTGTGGAATTAGATGCGATTCTGGACGGCGGATTAAGTAAGGGAAGCACGGCCATTATAGAATACGGCGATGATTTATCGCTCTTGGGGTACCAATCGATCATCGCGCACATGATTATCAACAGCATACAGCAAGGGACTCATTGCGTGGTGATCCCGAGCAGTGGCTGGGATGAGCGGCGGTTACGGCGTGGTATCGTGCCGTTTGTGAATGAGGAGGATTATCTGAAGTATCTTACCGTCTTCGAGATACGAAAGGCAAAGGCAGAGGGCTGTATGTGGTGCGGCGGAGAGGTTGCGAGTCCCACGGCCTCGGAGACCGAACGCGACGAGACCGAGACGAGGGAGAACGTGAAGGTTTTGGGCGGTCTGTCGATGGATGAAGATTTTCCACTCTTCGCCGATTTCATTACGCATTTGGAACCCCCGGTCATGGTGATTATCGGAACGGACTTGTTAGAGTTCCAGTATCGTTTGAAAACGCTGGGTAACCTTGAAGAAGCGTTAGAATTATTCTCGTACTGGGTAATGGAATTGCGGGAGGCGGGAAACGTAGGTATATTTGGCATGCCGAGCGAGAGCGCGCTGAGTTCCGGGCTGGGTCAAATGGTAACCACGCGCTTTAAGTTGGCCGTACTCGATCGGAGTGTGGTCCTCTATTGCAATCGCCCGGACACTAAATTACATTGCCTTGAGAATGACATTACCGAAGACACGCTCGGGTTAACGCTCACGCCGTTTGTATGAATCTACTCAGTTACGGGCTACCTGCACAATGCTTGCTTCTTTCTGAGGCTAATTACTGATGGCTTCAATGGCTTGGCTCAACTCAACTGTTCCGGGGGCGGTACACGACACGAGAATGCTGAACGTCGCAACGGATGCCATCCTATCGATCGGGTTAGGTTAGAAAAGACAGAACAGAGGGTAGCGTAGAGGACGGTGAAATTCGGCGTTCAAAACCCACCCCCCCACCTGCTAAGGTGACCGTCCTGGCTGCGCTGCGCAATATTGATGCTTTATATATTTTTCAGGTTTTGATAATATTGCAGAAGAGAAGAATATCCGGCATTGGAGTTGGGATGGATGCACTGAGTTCTGCGTAATTGATCGCATAGCATAGATAGGGGGTGTAGGAATATGGGTCTATTTTATTTGGTCAAGCTGAACATGGCAAATGTAGAAGAGATGAGGGAGAAGAGGGATGTTAAGGGCTTAATCACTGCATTAGAATCTACGAAGGATCCACGAGTTCGGATACAGGCAGTACGAGCTCTTGGAGCTATAAGGGATAAAAGTGCGGGAGCGTCCCTCGTTCAGGCTCTGAAGGATGAAGATAGCGAGGTCCGATATGAAGCAGCAGAGGCTCTTGGGACGATAAAAAGTGCAAATGCCGCAGAACACCTCGTTCAGGCTCTGAAGGACGAAGAGCGCGACGTTCGAACGAGCGTAGTGGAAGCTCTTACAAGTATAGGAAAACCAGCGGAAGAACACCTCGTCCAGGCTCTGAAAGATAACGATAGCGATATTCGAATGGGCGCGGCAGAGGCGCTCGACAAACTTGGCTGGCAGCCCGGGGATGATACCGGACGAGTTCAGTACTTACTTGCAAAGAGAGACTGGGACGAGTTAACGACCGTGGGTGAAACAGCAGTCGAACCACTCATTCGGGCTTTGGAGGATAACGACTGGGAGGTTCGAACGAGCGCAGCAGAAGCTCTTGGTACGATTGGAGATGCGAGAGCGGTAGAGCCACTCATTCGGGCTTTGCATGATGAATATTGGAATGTTAATAGAACAGCAGAAAAAACACTTGGCACGATCGGCGAACCGGCGATTGAACCGCTCATTCAGGCTTTGCGTGATAATGACCGGAAGGTTCGAGCGAGCGCAGCCGGGGCTCTTGGACGGATAAAGAATAAACAAGCTTTCGCGCCTCTCGCCCGGGCTCTGAGTGACGAAGACGCCGAGGTTCGAGCGAGCGCAGCGGAGGCACTCGAGATACTAAACTGGAAGCCCGGAGATGATACCGAACGAGTTCAGTACTTACTTGCAAAGAGAGACTGGAAGGGGTTGGCGAGATTAGGCGAACCGGCAGTAGAGCCCCTTATTCATGCTCTGCAAGATAACAAGAGCGAGGTTCGGAAGCGCGCGGCAGAAGCTCTTGGTACGATCAGAGATGTAAGAGCGGTAGAGCCTCTCGTTCAGGCTCTGAAGGATGAGTACCGGGATGTTAATAGGAGCGCGGCAGAAGCTCTTGGTACGATCAGAGATGCAAACGCGGTAGAACTGATCATTCAGGCACTGGGGGATGAAAGCGAGGACGTCCGTTGGGGAGCAGCAAGAGCTCTTGGTGCTATAGGCGATAAAAGAGCGGTAGAGCCGCTTGTTCAGGCTCTGAAGGATGAAGATAGCGACGTTCGATACGAAGCAGCAGAGGCTCTTGGTACTATGGGCGAACCGGCAGCGGAATTGCTCATCCAGGCTTTGAAGGACCGAGATAGCTTTGTCCGAAAGAAAGCAGCGGAAGCTCTTGGTACGATTGGAGATGCAAGAGCGGTAGAGCCCCTTATTCAGGCTTTGCAAGATAGGGATAGCGTTGTTCGGAAGGTAGCAACAGCGTCGCTTAACAAACTCGGTTGGAAACCCGGGGATGATACCGAACGAGTTCTTTACTTAATTGCGAAGAGAGACTGGAATGAATTGGCGAGAACCGGAGAACAGGCAGTAACACGCCTCATTCCGGCTCTGGAAGATGAAGATAGCAAGGTTCGTGGGGGGGCAGCAGAAGCCCTTGGGAAGATAGGCGATGTAAGAGCGGCAGGACCGCTCGTTCGCGCTTTAAAGGATGAAAAAGCTCGTCCTTCCCGCCGGCCCACTGTTCAAGAAGCGATGAAAGACGCTTTAGAAAAGATCAAGGAGAAGAAGAAAAGGTAGTTTCGGCGTTGCACTCATCATCTCTGTGAAGCCCTTTATCGTACAGCCGAGTCGCTTTTTGCGGAACGGAAATAGCTCGGATACGGCTAACTTGTTCGTAGATCCTACCGTACCGGTGGAAAAACAAGACAAGAGCCGGTCGAGAGAATTTAGTTAGACGCGTCTGAACTCGTTTGAACTCGCACGCAGGTAGTTTCACTCGTCTAACGTAGTACCAAATTCCCACATTGGTTACATTTAGCTTCGCTTATTAGCTTAACAGTCTACGTGTTGTTTGCGTTGTATTGAGCGCCCTGTGTGTGCTGCGCGGTTATATCTTCGTCCAGAGCATGAAAGCGATCAAAAGCCCGTAGATCGCAATTGCTTCTGCAAGAGCGACGAAAATTAACACTCGACCACTCAATTCGGGCTTCTCCGCCGTCGCGCCAGCAGCTGCTACTCCGGTAGCTGCGACCGCATAACCTGCACCTAACGCCGATGCGCCCATTGCGATACCCGACGCCAGTGCTATCCAGGACCGATCCGTAATTCCTCCCGCCGCTGCTGCTTCTTCTTGAGCCGTTGCAAGTCCGACACTTAGACCCGTGAATAACAAGAATACGCAAAGCATAAATGCAAACCGATAGTTTATCTTTGAAGCCATATCTTTCCCCTCTTCTTCGTATCGTAGTATGTCAAAAAATATAAATGCTGGAGATATATAAAATAAGTGGTTATTAAGCGAAAATGAAAGTCCGCGAGATAATGACACGACCGATCATCACAGAAGATGAAGAAGCGCTGGTCATTAAAATAGCGAGGGATATGAAAGAGTTAGACATAGGGAGTGTCGTTATAACAAAGGACGGTATCCCCACGGGCATAATTACCGAACGCAACATCGCACTAAATGTTCTCTTAAAGGATAAAAAGGCGAGTGAGGTAATGGCCAAAGAGATCATGTCGTTTCCCCTGGCCACTATAGAGCCAGATGCATCGGTAGAGGACGCATGCGAACTCGTAGCAAAGAGTAATATCAAACGGCTGCCGGTGGTTGAAAATGGCGCGCCCATCGGTATAGTAACCCTTAGAAACATCTTAACACGAAAGCCCGAGTATATACGACGGTTCTATCCGGGGGTGCGCACGTTAGCAAGCGGGTGGACGCTCGACAGGCTTGAACGATCCTTTAGCGAGTGCGAAGGGATCTTTGCGGGAAACAACATAAAGAGCTGCAAGAAGAAGATGAAAGAAGTGTCTGAAGAACTGAGCGACCTTGCGAGTTACTACGTGGACGACAAGGAGTTAAGGGATCTTTATATACGGATGAAAGAGCTCTATCAGGATGTTGAAAAAAGCGAAGAGGATGATGCGGAAATTTCACTAGGGGACCTAAGAAAGCGGTTAGAGGAGATTTTGAGAAAATTTCGACATACCATGTACGTGCGAAAGCGCCAATCGGTCTCCAGCTTCTCGGGGAGTTCCTGGTTAAGTGATTTACGCCGTCAAAAAGACAAAAAGCGTCGTTTACCCTATAAAAGAACTCGACCGCTGTGATAGATACGCTGACCTACATACCTACATCTCCAAATAATGAACGGATCGTGTTTGATTATAAGAGTCGTTCATCCCGAATCTTTTTGTGTGGAATGCATGTTTATCTAATTACATGCTGCTCAGCGAACTTACAGCGATCTATGAAGCGGTTAGGGGCACGCCGAAGAAACTGGAGAAGATTGCGCTTGTTGCAGGGTTATTGGAAAAGACTCCTTCAGAACTATTGCCTCACGTCTGTTACATGCTTCGGGGCCGGCTATTCCCTGATTATTCGGCGCAGGAACTCCGGCTCGGGTGGTCGAGCATCTGGGATGCGATTCGATCGGTGACCCACGTATCCGAGGAGGATTTAAGAGCCGCTTACAACCAGTTCGGCGATCTCGGCTCTGCCGTTGAATTAGTCTTCAAAGAGAACCCGAAGATTGCCGTATCGCTGGTTACGGAGCCGCTCACGGTTGACGACTGCTACAACGCGCTGGTTAAGATCGCAATGCTCAGCGGTAAGGATTCGTCGCGTCGTAAGCGAGCGATTTTGATGGGGTTACTGAACCAGAGCTCGCCGGAAGAGGCGAAGTTAATCGTGAAGACCATCACCGGCGAGATGCGTTACGGCTTCAAGCAGGGCTTATTAGAGGAAGCGATCGCGCAGGCGTTTTCGGTGGATGTGAACGAGCTCAGAAAAGCGCACATGGTTCGCTCGGATATCGGTGAGGTAGCACGGCTCGCAAAAGAGCAGCCGGAGACGTTAAAGGAACTTTCGATCGTGCTCGGCCGACCGTTGCGACCGATGCTTGCGGAAACGGCGGATAATATCGAAGAGGGCTTCAAACGCTTTGATAAAGCGCTCTTTGAATACAAATACGATGGCGCACGGCTCAGCATTCACAAGAACCACGAGGTGGTGAACATCTTCACGAGGGAGGCCGACGAGGTGAGTGCATCACTTCCTGAAATTGTAGTGGAGATCCGGAAGATTCCGCATTCGTTCATTGTGGACTGCGAGATTATCCCGTTCGAGCATTCGCCGAAAGCGTTCCAGGAACTGATAAAGCGGCTCAGGCGGAAATATCGCGTTGACGAGTTCGCACGGAAGATCCCGGTGAAGTTGTACGTCTTTGACCTTCTGTATCTCGACGGTGAAGCGCTGATCGATACGCCGTTACTAGAGCGGCGCACGCTTTTGAAGACGGCGATTCAGCCGACCGAGCGCATAGAGATAGCGAACTGCATGCTGACAAAGAGCAGTGCAGAAGCGCGGATTATGTTCCAGGAGGCGCTCGACCTCGGCTTTGAAGGACTGATGATAAAGAATCCTGATTCTCGGTATACACCGGGGAAACGTGGTAACGAATGGTTGAAGCTAAAACCGGAGGCGGAAACGCTGGATCTGGTCGTTATTGCGGTCGAATACGGTCATGGCAAGCGAGCAAATCAGCTCTCGGATTACACCTTTGCGACACGGGATCGCGGCGGTACTCTCACGCCGATCGCGAAGGCCTTTGGAGGCTTAAAAGACGCTGAAATCACAGAGATGACGGAGTACTTCAAGGGGATTGCACGGGAGCAGCAGGGTCGGATGTTTACTGTCGAGCCGAAGGTTGTGGTCGAGTTGAAATTCGACGAGATACAGAAGAGCTCGTTATACGAAATAGGCTACGCGCTCCGATTCCCGCGCATCAAGCGGATACGCTGGGACCTCTCGGTCGATGAGATCGATACGATAGAAACGGTGGAAAAGATCTTCGGGCGGCAAAAACGAAGCGCTTAGGTCAGATAACGAACAAGGGAGTAGCGGAGGCACACGGGTTAGAATATAGGCCACTGAATGAACTGATTTAGGTAGAAGAGAGACATTTCAGCGGCGATTTCAGGTTATTTATGAGATTAACGAAGCTATCTTTTTGTTTCAACACAATCGAGGTCTCTACCTGCCGCCGCTCAAGGAATCTTTAGTATCTTCAGAAGAGTGGATCCTTTTCCTCCTGCGATTAACAGGTTTGTGGTAAAATAGATTGGAGGATTCTTGTAACTGCCACGCTCGGATTTTACACGGATTCCGAGGTGCTGAGAAAAAGCGCTATTTATATAATAGTAGGTAACCAACATTTTCTGAGGTGTTCACTATGAGATCAGACGATAAGAATGGGAACAGAGGGGTAATATTGGTCGGAGCGCTCATGCTCCAATTGTGCCTCGGTGCTGTCTACGCGTGGAGTGTTTTCGCGGCTGAGCTGAAAAAAGAAGTAGCGCTTGGCGGTTTTGGTTGGAGCGTAACCGAAACGCAGATTGTTTTCTCAGCTGCACTCGCGACCTTTGCACTGGTCATGGTCATAGCCGGCAAATGGCAGGATAGGCTCGGACCTCGAAAAGTAGCACTCGCCGGCGCGCTCGTCCTCGGGCTCGGATACATACTCGCGAGTTTCAATCCGGGGAATTTCCTCTGGGTAGTATTAACGCTTGGGATCGTTTCGGGAGCTGGAATAGGTATTGGTTATGTGTGTCCAATTGCGGCTATTGGCAAGTGGTTCCCTGACAAACTCGGACTGGCAACGGGAATAGCAGTCGCTGGTTTTGGAGCGGGCGCGTTCTTCATATCCGTTTTATCGGGAAAAGGGATAGACATGCCGGGATTTAAGATTGACCTCATCCAATTACTTGCAACTTATGGGCTTGGTGGAACACTACTGATATGGGGTATTGTGTTCCTCGCTATTGGTGGTGTGGGTGCTTTGCTTTTGAGAAACCCGCCTCTTGGCTGGAAGCCGCAGGGTTGGGCGCCCCCCGCGAAATCGAGTAGTGCTACGGTGCGGGAGGACTGGGAACGATCTGACATGATGAAAACACGACAGTTCTGGATGCTGCTCGCCATGTTCATTTTCGCGGCAGCTGCGGGACTCATGACCATTGGTATATTGAAATTATACGGCACTGATTCTGGTCTCACCGCAGCTGCGGCAGGCACTGCGGTTGGTATCCTTGCGTTATTCAATGGTGCAGGTCGAATCTTCTGGGGCTGGGCTTCGGACAAGATCGGAAGAACGATAGCGATGGGTGTCATGTTTTTCCTGCAAGCGGGCATGATGTTTGCTCTTATATTTCTGGGGCTTGGCTCAACCATGGAAGGGCTGACCATAGCCGCGGCCTGGATCGGGTTAATGTTTGGCGGTAATTTTGCACTATTCCCCGCGGCAACACGGGAGTTCTTTGGTATAAAGAACTACGGCGGCAACTATGCTATGGTGTTTTTAGGCTATGGTGTAGCAGGTATTTTTGGACCGATCGTGGCGGGGCAAGCGAAGGACATTCTGGGCAGCTATGACGTGGCATTCATTATCTGTGGCATATTGTGTATCGTAGCCGCAGCATTAGCATTCATAACGAGAGCGCCACACCACTCTAGCATCTAAGTTAGTTGATCATCTCCCGTCTACTGACTAATCCGCGAGCCGCGGTACGTACTGTACGTGAATCCGTTACACATTCTGAGGTACAGAGAAAGTGAAACTCTGGACAATCGGGACGAGTACGAGGAGCATGAAGGAGTTTTTGCACGTGCTCAGAGCGTACCAGATCGACGTTATCGTGGACGTAAGACGGTTCCCGACGTCACGCTACAGGCACTTCAAGCGGGAGCCTTTCAAAGGATGTCTGGAGCAGCACGGTATTGAATACTATCACGTCGCACGACTCGGCGGCTATCGGAAAGGCGGCTACCGCGCGTACATAAAATCGCCGGAATTTGAGCACGGGCTGGCCTGCGTTGAAGAGCTTGCCGCGTCAAAGCGGGTGGCATTGCTGTGCGCGGAACTGCTCTTCTCTCACTGTCATCGTCGGTTTATCGCGGATGCACTGAACGAGTATGGGCACACTGTAGTGCACATAGTGGACGACAAAAAGAGCTACGAGCACAAAGGCAAAGACGATAAGGGTGTGGATCGGAAGCTGGATGAGTTTTTGGAAGAGTGATAGATTTTTCTATTAAACAACCAGCTCTTTAACGTGTTGATGGTGAGAGCGTCGTATCCGGGAGAAAGTGTTAATATCGGGATTTTTACCGTTATCCTGAAGATAATTGGATCGAAAGCCCCTTCGGGATTTTAATATGTTCGGGAATATTTTAGTTCATCCGCTTTATAACTAATCCCATATTTTTCTCTATAATCATTCAAAATAGCTTTCAAATCTTTTAAAATGTCCTCAAGTAAGCCCAGTAGATTTTTACATTCGCTTTTAACTTCTTCTTTATGAGTTTTAACCTCCTCCCTGCTCCTAAACTTTAGTAATTCTTCCCCATACAAATTCCAAAATTCATAGTATGCATTACGAGAATTCAAATTCTGCCTATTATTAACGACGTCTTCTAAAATATCGTCTAAAGTTGCACTGACCAGTATTCTATAACTCGAACCAGCCATTTCAAGTTTTCGTTTATATTCTTCATATAATGCATCTACAGTTCCCTTAAAATCTGGTAGCGATCTGAGTTTATCTGCAAAAATGTCTAAAACTTCCGTTTGTTTATTTAATTCTTGGTTGTATTTTTCTATATTAGTTAAACTATCCGGGAACGCCTTTGTGAAATCCTCGTAAATAAGCTTTTCCACACCGTGAAATTCTGCAAGTTGATGCCTCTTATAGTAAAAGCCATTTTGGGTCCAATTAAAATCCCCTTTGCTGAACGAACTTTTCTGCTTTTCTAACGTTTTAATTAACGGCAAAATTACAACATCCCCTATCTCCTGAATGCGAGGCTTCTCCTTCTCTCTTCGCTGTTCACGAAGTAAAAAATAGGTTAGGCTTGCATAGGTAAGAGTAGCCATGGCTATTACAACTGTGGATACCATCATTATTGTTTGAATGTTCATTCTCAATCTTCCTTCATTGAATTTTTATGACAGTTATGTCTAATATAAATCTTTTTGCCAAAACCAGATTTAGAGGCTAAGGAAAGCTCTTTTGGATCAAAAAGGAAGACAGAGTGTTCAACATGTCTGTTATCGGTAAGTCCAAGAGAACAAAACCCCTTCGGGGAAATTTAGAATGCTTTAGCTCGCACACAGGTAGTTCCAATCGCCCAATTTTGTACCAAATTCACCGTTTTCAGATGGTAGAGGCGGATCTTTCTTGAAGAACATTACGAATTCCATTTGTG
>DATKXZ010000072.1:0-21873 GCA_035528755.1 Desulfobacteria bacterium
CATAAGGAACAAGAAGGATGATAATATCTCACTGATACATTTCCAGACGACAAATAACTGGCACATTCGCTCTCAGAATCACAAATCTTATACTTCATTAAGTGCCATGTTGAATCTGGTATACCGCCCAAACTAACCCACAGGTCGCTATTTTCATCCCAATATTGAAGGCTGAATCCACCTTCCCATCGTGCTCGATGGCTAGCAAGTAGATCCATCGAGGTTATGTTTCGTAACGAATCCACAGAAAGGTTGATTATGGCATTCAAGCCGTCGCAACTTATCACATAGCATTTTTCTGAAAGAGTGATGTAGTCTCCGTCTTTGTAAAAAGTGTCGTTCAAATCACCTGATTTACTGCCGGTAATTACCTTAATGTTATTCGCTCTAAAATTATCAGTTTGTTCCTTTGTTAAATCTATATATTTAGGATAATCTTCAATCCCACATTCTCCATAGCCAACTTTGAAATAGCCATATCCGTTCCAAGCAGCGCCCCAACTGTTTTTCGCGAGCCAGCACTCTTCAACGTCATCATAACCTACGAGGACTACCGCATGATTAACTATCGGAGACTTATCACACCTGTATGTACCATTTGAATCAAAGTAACCATTCATGCATACATATGCAACAAGGGGGCCTTTTTCGATTAGATACCTCTTCATGTTTTCGCGACCAAGAGGTACTGTATCATAATCGTCTATTTTCCACAATCGCTTATCCCATGCAGAACAACGATAGGAGCAGGGGCAATCTGAAGCAGTATAAGGAAAACAAGGTTCGTCTGATATGCCTTCTGTTTTAATAAAGCCGAGAGCAGAAGTTGACGATCCGCCCCCACAATCACCGCAGTACTCACAACAATCAGACACAAGATACTGCTCAGCGAGGTTAGGATCAAAATCAGAATCGTTTCTCGCAATATTGATCTTTGACTCTACGCCACCAACCGCTGCGAAAGCCCAGCAACTTCCACAAGATGCTTGATCTCTCACGGGTGTTATCCAGTCTTGTCCATCTTTGTTCCGCCAGTTAAATGAAGGTGGATTTACTGCTGCGGTGTAACCATTTTCTCTCGTCATTGTCGTTATATTCGTTGCCGAGTAACCTGTTTCGATTGCACCTACTGATACCTTTTCATTAAGCCTCATCATCTCTGTAACCGGCTCTGTGGTCTTGTCTGGTAGAACACAAACGGCATATTCGGGTGAGTACTGGTTTCTTCCATCGCTCACGGTTTTTATGCCGCAGCCGTTTACCGTGCACCATGAATAATTCGCTCCACATTTAGCCGTAAAGAAGTCCCAGGCATCACATGAGCTGTTGTCCGGAAATATGCACTCGCCTCGCTGCCCACTCTCGTTGTCAGTTAGTATCGTATACTCATAGCCCAACTCCGTGCAATAAACGGCAGCTGGGTTTGCCATTCCTATCTTCAATCCTGAATCATTATAGGAGTCGCTGCAATTGCAACCTGTCGAAACACCAATCAACGCAAAGGGCACGATGAAAACTATAATAGTGAGTATCGTTCCCATAAGTGCCAAATGTTTTGAAGATTCCACAATCGCCTTCATAATCCATTTACCCCTTAAAGGCATCGCTAAAATCATGCCCCCCATAAAACCAAAGCCACAACCAATCTCCAAACCTTCACGCCTTTTTTCATTCTCTGTGACATGTCTCCCCAAGGTGGTGTTAGGTAAGATGCCACATATAAACTTTTCTATTTTTCGTGACCTAAAGCGGATTTCCATAGGAATTTACAATTTTACTACTTCAAACGCTCAAATTATTGCTATTACGACTTGTTCAAGAGTTCTGCCTTTTAAAAGTCGCGCGATATTATTCTTTCTGAGGGTGTTCAAGTGGTATTCCTCACCACTTCCACAAGCGAAAACCACCCTTTCGGATCGGTAAACCAGTGCTCGACTTTTAGTCCCACTTCAGAGAACATTTTGAGGGCGCTCTCTTCGCTGAACTTACGGCAAATCTCGGTGTGAATCGTCTCACCCTTTTCGAGCTCGACGGATAAGTCCAGATCCGTTATTTCTACTGTTGTCTTTTGATTGGCCTGTAAGTGCATCTCCACCTGCTCGTGCTCGTCGCTATAAAATGCGCGATGTTCAAAACCCGAAGGATCAAAATCCGAGTGCAGTTCTTGGTTAATCACTCGCAGAATATTCTTGTTAAATGCGCTCGTGACGCCCTGCGCGTCGTTATACGCCGCTTCTAAGATATCCCTTGGCTTGATCATGTCAAGACCGATCAGGAACCGATCTTCTGGCTGCAGCGCATTCGCAACATTTCGGAGAAAGTGCTGACTTTCCGCTCCGGTTAAATTGCCGATCGTGCTGCCGAAAAAGATAATCAACTTCGCAGAATCGTCGGGGATTACCTCCATATGTCGTGTGAAATCGGCAACGATGCCCAGCACTCTCAACCTCGGGTAGTTAGTCAGTAAATCCTCCGCTGCTGCTACGAGTGCGGACTCACTGACATCTACGGGCACGTAGCGTATATGTGCCCCCTGCGGGCCGTCTGCCGCATCAATGAGCTTGCTGATCTTCCAGTTCGCGCCCGAACCCAGTTCGACCAGGTCACCGGTTTCAAACGGTTCCATAATTGCCTCGCTCTTTTCCTGTAAGATGGAGAGCTCGGTGCGGGTGAGATAGTACTCGGGCAGTTTGCAGATCTGCTCATACAGCTTCGAACCGCGCTTGTCATAGAAATACTTAGAGGGAATGGATTTCTGGTCGGCGGTTAAGCCCATAAAAACATCCTGTGACAATTCGTGGTAAAACGACTCGGTCACATAATTGCGAATCTCGAATCGCGGACTTTTGCTACTTTGTCTCTGTGCCATTTTTACGTTCCTTCCTTCTTTCCTTTCTATCCATCCTCATATCTATTTGAGCTGAGCTTCAACGGCAGATCGCGAACCGGATCTGAGTTTTATCTTCCTGAACAAGCTCTTTTAGGAGTGAAAGGGTGCGGTCAATTTCATCCTCCGTGTTTCGAATACCCAGCGAGATGCGTACCGAGCAGTGTGCTTCGTCCTCTGATAGGCCCATTGCCAGCAGAGCATGCGACGGCGCTGGCGACCCGGAATGGCATGCCGACCCCGCTGAGATGCACACGCCCCTTTGGTCCAAGGCGAGGACCACAGACTCACCGCGTAAGCCCGGAAGATGCACATTAATTGTATTCGGGAGGCGTTCGGTTGGGTGCCCGTTCAATCGTGCGTCCGGGATTATGTCTTTAATACCCTGTTCAAGCGTATCGCGCAACTCGCAAACGTTTTTCATCATAGATAGATGCTGCCGCGCCAGTTCGCAGGCCTTGCCGAGCCCGACGATGCCAATGACGTTCTCCGTGCCCGCACGCAGGTCGCGCTCCTGTTCTCCACCGTGGATGAGCGGATCAAGCTCGATTCCCTTTCTCATGTACAGTGCGCCGACCCCTTTCGGCCCGTAGATCTTGTGCCCCGAGAAGGTGAGAAAGTCTACGTTTAATTCTGTTACGTCGATTGGAATCTTACCGATCGCTTGCGTCGCGTCCGTGTGGAATAATACGTCGTGTTCATTCGCTATGCGTGCCAGTTCGGCAATCGGCTGAACCGTGCCGATTTCGTTATTTGCCGTCATGATACTCACAAGCAGCGTATCCGGCGTAATCGCAGCCTCCAAATCCTCAGGATCGACTCGTCCCGTTCGGTCAACCGGCAGGTACGTCACCTGAAAGCCGAATTTTTCTAACCATTTGCACGGTTCTATTACCGAGGAATGTTCAATGGGGGTGGTGATAATATGCTTCTTACCGTTGTTCCAGTTGGCAAAGGCTAAGCCTTTAATAACGAAGTTATTGGCCTCGCTGCAACAGCCGGTGAATACGATGCGTTTCGCCGTACAGTTGAGCAATTGCGCGATACTCCTGCGTGCCGACTCCAAAGCGGTTTTTGCCGTCCTTCCTTCTTTGTAAATGCTCGAAGGGTTGCCGAAGTGGTTTTCTATAAATGCCTCCATCACCTGCTGCACTTCAGGATCAATATAGGTCGTGGCGTTGTGATCCAGATAAATCCTATTTGCAGGCTGCTCTGCTTGCACTGATAGTTCCGCCAGTTCAGAAGCGGCGTTATACTCGCCTGTACCAATCGTTACGGTTTTGCCACCGTCTGCCTTGACCACATCGCACAATAACGCCTTATAAACCGGGAACCCTGAGATCGGATCGTACCGCTGAAGATCGGTCAACTCGTTCACATTACCGTCCTGCCACGCTTTCGGGCCTACATGGCAACCTCCGCCCATGTTCGCTTCTACAACGCTCTTTACAATGTCGTCGGTGACGATAGCACGGAGAGGAATTTGTCCACGAATCGTCTTGACGTATACGCGATCTCCATTCTTAATGCCGCGTATTTCGGCATCGCTCGTGTTGATCGTGACGGTCGGCTCTGGGCGCTCTTTCAGCAGGCTTTTAATGCCGTGGTGCTGCGCATGAAAATCGGTTGTCACTCGCGCGCCGGAATTGAATATCAGCGGGAACTTCTTCGCTAGTTCGGGTTGCGAAATGGGACTTTCTTGCGGCTCTGTATAAACCGGCAGCGGGTTATAGCCATGCTCTTCAAGAATCGTCGAGGCGATCTCGAACTTACCGGACGGCGTGTCGAAGCCGGGTCTGTCACCAGGCCGCAACAAACCTTTCTCCCATTTCTTGTATTGCATCATTACGGTTGGCGACCGAACGGTGCCGCCCGCTTTACGCACGTCTTCCAACGTAAATCCCGAGCCTTTAAGCACGTGCTCTAACAGTTCCGCCTCTGTTTGTGGATACAGATGACCGTAACCCAGGCGTCTGGCAAGTTCAGCCTGAATAAAGAAATCGTTGCGGGCTTCTCCAAGCGGTTCGATCACCCGCTCCCGGATGCGAAAGATCGGCCCGTACGTCATATAAGATTCATTCTCGTAAAAGGTCGTTGCCGGTAAGACGATATCGGCGTACGCCGCGTCCGCAGTAAGGTGGCGGTCAACACAGACCAAGAAATCCAGATTTTTCAGTGTCTCGCGCCAAATCGGCGTTTGTGGCCACGAAATTAACAACGAGCCAGCCAGGATAATCAGAGCGCGAATCTTGTACGGCTTGCCGTCCAGAACAGAATCGGGGAGCGCAATGGCGTGACCCTCTTTTCGATACGCAGTGTAAACCGGAAACCGATCTTTGCCAATTGCATTCTTCAAATCAGTATTCGCGATATACTCCGATCGGTTGATTGGGAATTGGTTCTCCTTCATGGTGAAGCAGCGCCCTCCGGGTACATCCAACTGCCCGGCAAGTGTCCAGAGCACCATCGTTGCCCGAATCGCCTGTACGCCGCTGTCACTGTACTCCAGCCCGCTGTACATCGCCGGTGCGGCACCCCTGGCGTTTGCGATTCGCCTGGCTAACGAGACGACGGTATCAGCCGGAACGCCCGTAATCTTCTCTACTACCTCCGGTCTGAAATGCTGGACATATTGGTTGAACTCTTCAAATCCCACTGTCCAGTCGCGAACAAACGCTTCGTCATAGAGTTCCTCTTCTATCAATACGTTGCACATACCCAGTGCAAGAGCGCCGTCTGTTCCGGGGCGTATCGGAACCCAATCGGCATCGGTGAGTTCAACGGTCTTCGTACGGCGAGGATCAATAACGACCACCTCAGCTCCTCTTTGACGCGCCTCCAGGATCTTTTTGAGCGTAAGTGGCGGGAAATCGGTGGCTGGATTCGTGCCCCAAACCACAATAAGATCGCTATTCTCGAAATCCGAGAACATAGTAATGAACATCCCGCCCATCGTGACATGCGGCGCGATCATGGCAAACGAAACGTAGCAGAGAGCGCCGACGCCCATCGTGTTCGGAGAGCCAAAGGGGAAAAGCACACTTGAGGCAGAAGAAACGGCAACATCTTTTGGTTGATACACGTCGCACAGCGACAGTTCGAAACTCCCGGAGCCCGTATAGATCGCAGTCGCTTCCGGGCCGTACTGCGTCTTGATCTCGGTCAGTTTAGTGACAATAATGTCGTACGCCGCATCCCATGAAATTTGTTCAAACTCAAACGTGCCTTTTTCACCCACACGCCGCAGAGGATACAGAACACGATCTTTGGAATAAACTATTTCAGGGGAATGCTCGCCCAATTTGCAAATAATGCCAAGTTCTGAACGTTCATCGGGCTCCACGTTCGCGATTCTGCCCTCTTCGTCATACGTTACCACAACTCCGCAGCCCGCAGAGCATATACCACACAACGCGCGGCGCTTTTTTGCGGCTGAATTTACCGTTTCTTTCCGCTTCATTTGAAGCCACTACTGATACCTTAGTATATGAATTAAAACTTATTTTTCTATCATCTCAATCAGTCTTCCCACGATAATGGACGCAATAACCATATGCATGAGCAGCACGACCACGAACATCGTCCCGCAGTAATAGACCACAACGGCAGATGTGGCAGTTCCTTGACACGACAGGCAGGCTGTGGAAAGAGAGGGCACTGGTCGGTAAGGTAGGAAGTGTCTTACGAGCGCTGCGAACCCGCATGGCGGTCAGGAATCGACCATCCTCAGTTTCCATCTGACACTGCTTCATCACGGAATGATCGGTGATGTCCCACAAACCGCGACTTTTATAAACATTCGGTCTAATAACTTACTCCATGGCTGGAGCAAATTCAAAAGACCAGATATGTTTGAATCCAGATTGTCCGGACTACAGAAAGAGAAACACGGGCGCCATCATCAAAAAAGGCTTCAATGCCAGGGGCAACCAGATGTTCCAATGCAAGACCTGCGGTGTGAGATTTCCTGAGACCAAAGGCACGGTATTCTACAACCGACACCTCAAAGAAGAGCAGATCATGATTATCTGTTCTTCTGATAACTTGCGATTGTAGAAGACCGTGTTTTTGGTCTCAGGGAATCTCACACCGCAGGTCTTGCATTTGAACATCTGATTGCCCTTGGCATTAAAGCCTTTCTTGATGATGTTACCCGTGTTCCTCTTTCGGTAGTCCAGACAATCCAGATTCAAACATATCTGCCCTTTTGAATTTGCTCCGGCCATGGAATAAGTTATTAGATCGAGTGTTTATAAAAGTCACGGTTTGTGGGACATTACCCACAATTAATTGATTCTCTTCTCATCTCGCAATTGTTCTTGTCAAAAGGGCGGCTAAGAGAGCGATTTCAAAACTTTTTATGCTCTTGATACAACTATTAATTACCGGGAGGAAAAGGGAGGGGCCGAATTTTTTCACCTCCGAACGAAATGATTTATTCCCCTTTCTTTTTCCCCTCTCGGTACAAAACAAGTTTTCCGGATATTAAAAAGCTTTCGGTTTTTGGTGCCGTCTGCAAAGAATTATACAAAAAGCGAAAGGTTTATATGCGTTCTCGTTTAGGTAAAGATTATCGTGAAGACAAATTCCGTTGATCTATAGATACCACTATAGGGACACTGTTCACACCTTTCATTGACTTCTGTGCTGGTCTCGTGTTAACGGGAATGATGGTCAGAATGATGGTCATGCTACGAAGCTCGTTTCATAACATAATGGAAATGGGGAGGACGCTGTCGCATGAGTGAGATAAACCCAGCGGCATTCATGAGTTATGCCCGATCAGATGATGTACGTGACCGTTTGACACAGTTTCGCGAAAATCTGAGTGCCGAAGTACGTGTACACACAGGAGAAGAATTTTTGATCTTCCAGGACCGCAAAGATATCCACTGGGGAGAGCAATGGAAGAAACGTATCGAGGAGTCGCTCGATGAGGCTACATTCCTCGTCCCCATTGTCACTCCGAGCTTCTTTAAGAGCACGGCATGCCGTAAAGAATTGCAACAGTTTCTCCTGTGGGAGCGAAAAGTGGAACGAGATGATCTTATCCTCCCTGTTTACTATGTTGATTGTCCACTATTGAATGACAAAGAGAAGTGCGCACGTGACGAGTTAGCACAAGTAATTGCCGCTTGCCATTATGCTGATTGGCGTGATCTACGATTTGAGCCGTTCACTTCTCCGCACGTTTGGAGGAGCTTGGCAGACATAGCAGTTCAAATTCGCGCTGCTCTCGAACGTATGCAGAGTTCAGGGAAAACAGGCGTTCAAAGACCCGATCTTGGGGTGACGCATCGCACGGCTCAAGAGTCCTCTCTTCTGCAGGAACGGGATGTTGAAACTATAAGCCAGGGTGCCGAAACTACACGGCGACCTTCAGCCAAAACTGAACCTCCTACACGCGTGGTGGACCCGTGGCACCGCGGTGATCATCCCACAATCACGGAAGCGATTAAAGCCGCAAATCCCGGAGATCGGATTATCGTCCGCCCAGGACTTTATGAAGAGGGGCTCATCATAAACAAGCCGCTGGAGATCATAGGCGAAGGTGAACTCGATGCAATTGTGGTACAGGTCAAGGGAAAAGATGCTGTGCTGTTCCAAACAACGATGGGCCGCATGGTGAACCTGACCCTGCGACAGATGGGTGGTGGAGAATGGTTTGGCGTTGACATCGCACAGGGGCGTCTGGAATTAGAGGGCTGCGATATTTCCAGCCAGAGTTTGGCTTGTGTTGCTATCCATAACGGCGCTGATCCACGCCTGCGCCGGAATCAAATTCACGATGGCAAACAGAGCGGCATATATGTCTACGAGGACGGCCAGGGGACGCTGGAGGACAATGACATTTTCGGTAATGCCAATGCCGGAGTGGCGATCAAAACAGGCGGTAACCCGACGGTGCGCCGCAATCGCATTCACGATGGTAAACAGAGCGGCATAGTTGTCTACGAGGACGGTCAGGGAACGCTGGAGGGTAATGACATTTTCGGTAATGCCAATACCGGAGTGACGATCACGACAGGTGGTAACCCGACAATGCGCCGGAATCGCATTCATGATGGCAAATCGAGCGGCATATATGTCTATGAGAACGGACAGGGGACGCTGGAGGATAATGACATCTTCGGTAATGCCAATGCCGGAGTGACGATCAAAACAGGTGGTAACCCGACGGTGCGCCGGAATCGCATCACCAAAAATGGGTATGAAGCTGTGTGGGTCTATGAAGCTGGTGGCGGAACAATCGAAGACAACGACTTACGTGATAATGCTGAAGGTGCTTGGGACGTATCGGAAGATAGTATGCAGAATCTTAAACGCGCTCGCAACAAGGAGTGATAGGTCAATCACTATCGAGTGCCACTCACGTGGATAGGGCGGGTGTGCGGTTAATTACACCGTATAACAAATCGCGGTGAATACTCAGAGAAGCTATCAACGCTTTTAAGGGATTATATATGCCTCAATTGAGCAGGTTTCTGCTTACTTTCCTCTTTTTAGGACGAAATAGGAGGGGGGGGGGTCTTATATCTTTACCACTAATAATCTCCACAAGTCGCAAGCGCTCACCTTCTTCCTCCCAGCCTTCTGAAGACGCGCAGAGCGGTTCGCGGGCACGCCGCCAACGTGTAGCTGTATCTTGGCAGTTGTATCGAGTTCCATCAAATCCAGAACCTCAGCATGGTACAGCAGTTCTTTGACACTTCGTTCAAAAACCTCGGTGTTCACCGAATTAATGAGCGTAAATTGGTCAGGATGCAGGGATATTCGTATCCCGTGTCTCGTAATAAACGCTCCGAGTCCCTCAAACTTATGCTTGAAATGCCCCTGCCAGTCAAACTGATTGATAGGATGCGAGGCAAACGGCACGAGATCTGACGTTATCCGAAAGAACAGGAGTGTGTGGTCAATATTAAATGCTAATATCTCCTGCAGGCAGTTCAGGTTGTTCTCTACCGTTTCGATCAACCGTTCTTCGGAATAGGACTTTAATCGAAAGGTTCGATCGCCTTTACAGCTGATGGTCCAATTGATACAGGGATAGCCAATTCTCATCGCACTTCACGATTATTGTTAGATTTTCCAGTTACGTGCTCGTTAATTCAGAATCACGATCGCACCATTTAAAGCCGCTGCAATGCTCACCCAGAAAATATACGGTATCAGCAGCAGTCCCGCGGTCTTTGAGATCGTGAAGAACTTCAGGATCGTCGCCACAATCGCGATCCAGAGCATGATAATGACAATGAGCCCGCTGAGCGGCGATTGTAGTCCGAAGAACGCTCCTGACCACACGGCGTTGAGGATCAACTGGACGCCAAAAACGCGCACAGCACGTTTTACCTGAGAGTTGTGAAACCCGTTCTGCCAGACAAGAAACGCAGCAACGCCCATCAAGGTATATAACGTGAGCCAAACAGGAGCGAACAACCAGTTGGGCGGTGTGAAAAACGGCTTGTTGAGCGTTACGTACCAGGTCGCGATCGAAGTACTTGTGAAAACCGATCCCATCAGGCCCGCTGATTGGCAGATGAGTATGCTTAACACCAGTTTGAGTGGTTCCGGTACTTTAATCGAATTCATAGTATTCATACCTCCTCCGGCTGAGTTTTAGGTTTAGGGTACTTTTTCACCTCCACAGCAATGAGACCAACGGAATAGCGCCGAACAACATGATGTTAAAAATTGCCAATTGAAAGATCCCTTCTATATTTCGTTCATAATCGCCCGTTTGGAGCAGTTTGAGTACTCCCTTGCTCAGGATCAAGGAATACGGGATAATCACAAATATCGAGATACTGCCAGGGCCGGTAAGTATCCTGAAATACCAGAGCAAGACCCCTGATAACGCCGTGAGAGCGATGAGGCAAAGTGACATAATCGCGGTCAGCTGAGGTCCGAAAATGACTGCGAATCGCTTCCGTGATATCTGCATGTCCGCGTGGGAATCCGGGAGACTCCCTATTGCCCCTGCAGTAAGCGTTGCCAGAAATAGCGGTATGCTCATTAACCACGGCAAAGGATCCGTCCACCTACCCGTCTGAATAAGGTAACCCAGCAGGACCGGATAGGGGCCCGTCATAACGCTCATTGCAATCTCGCCCAGACCCCGGTAACTGAATTTGAGCGGCGGAGCACTGTATCCCAGGAGTAAGAAAATGCCAAGTAAACCAAAAACCAAAATCAAAGACGTGAATACATCTTTCGCCACCTGTATAAGGAGCACGCCAAAAACAAGAATCAAACCGAGTATGACGATAATACCCACTTTCACCTCGTTAAACCCCAGCGTACCTTCGACGAGCACGCCGGAACCCGCGTTAAAGACACCTCTTTTCGTATTCAGACGATCTGAGGGATAATCATAATAGTCGTTGGTGACCGCCGCGCATATCACGCCGAGCGATATGAGGATCAATCCGAGCACATAGACGCTTACGTTAAATACCTGATGAGTAGTGTATGCGGCAGCAGCCCCTACACTGTAATTGATAACGTACATAGGCTGGAATTGAAGCCGTGCGAGTCGTAACCACGCACTTACTTTTTCTTCTCTGCTCATCGTCAGGGGTTTCAAAAAAGGTGAGAAGCTAAGTCCGTATTTTACAGACTA
The DNA here is from genome assembly GCA_035528755.1 of Desulfobacteria bacterium. GTDB lineage: Archaea > Halobacteriota > Syntropharchaeia > Alkanophagales > Methanospirareceae > JACGMN01. The sequence goes on from DATKXZ010000072.1 coordinate 11,508, forward strand.
CCCCTTTTAGCACCACTATTATATATAATCAAAAATAAAACTTTCTATTATATGTTTATTTGTTATTTGGATAAGGTTAAATATATTCATATCATCAGTAACTATGGAGAGGTGAGTTTGATGGACGAGGCGCACTATGACGTTGTCGTGGTAGGTGCGGGACCTGCAGGCAGTCTAACCGCGAAAACCGCTGCGGAAAACGGTTTGGATGTGCTTCTACTCGAACGGAATCCCGAAATCGGCGTGCCGGTGAAGTGTGCTGAGGGGGTAAGTAAAGAAATTGAGCAGTTCGTTGAGATAGAGCCGCGGTGGATATGCGCCGTTTTAAAAGGAATAAACCTGCATGATCCTGACGGCACGAAAGTTGTCATATCCGTTGCGGGCACCGAAGAAATGGGTTATGTGGTTGATCGGGGGCTCTTTGACAAGTATCTGGCACAGAAAGCAGCACGTGCTGGTGCAGATGTGCGCGTGAAAACACAGGTCTATGGTCTCATCAAAGACGAGGGCTATGTAAAAGGCGTGTATGCACATGCTGCAGGCGAACCGGTGCGCATTAACGCGGATGTCGTTGTTGGTGCAGATGGTGTAGAGTCGCAGGTAGGCAGATGGGGCGGCATTAACACACTGCTGCCCTTGGCTGACGTTGGCATCTGCGCACAGTTCTTTATGTGCGACATCGACGTGAACAAGGACTATTACGAAACGTTCTTTGGCGGTGACATCACATCTAAGTGGTATGCGTAGATTTTTCCCAAAAGGTGAAGATTGCGCAAATGTAGGTCTTGGAATTAGTGGTGCTGTTTCCGGCGAGCACCACCGCGCACTCGATTATCTGAATGCATTTGTGGCCGATAAGTGCCCGAAAGGCGAGATACTCGCGTATATGTATGGCGCGGTGCCATTGAGTGGCCCGGTGTATGAAACGGTAGCAAATGGACTGGTTTTGGTCGGCGATGCGGCACGACATGTCAATCCTGTCAACGGCGGCGGGATATTACAGGCACTGAAAGGCGGCGTCATAGCGGGAGATGTCATTGCGAAAGCGATAGAGGAAAAGGACGTTTCAAAGCGGAGGTTGATGGAATACGAGAAGCGATGGAGACGCGATTTCGGGCAAGTTTTGGCTGCAGGCCTGAAAATGAAGAAAATCGTGGAACGCCTCAGCAGCCATGACCTCGCCAAATTTTTCCGGTCATTAACCGGAGAAATCACCGTCACGGAGTACAGCGAACGAGCATGCATGAAGGAACTCATAAAGAAGAATCCAGGAGTGCTCTTCAGCATGTTACGAATGACGTTTTGACTCGGGAACTCTTCTTTGCTTTCTCGTTCTCGTGTTCGTAGCGAGAAATCGTATTACGCGTCCTCTGTTCGGACTCATTTAAGGGTGGTCATAATGGTAACCACGGCTGCCAGAACGAGAGCGGCGATAGGCACATACAGCATGAACCGTATGGGCACCGTAAACGCGCCAACTGATGAGCAGAGCGGAAAAAGCAGTCCGATGCCGGCGATGAGGGCAGCGATAATGTATGGTGCATTGGAATGCAGGTGTCGTTCCGTTGGCTCTGGTTCGCATTGCGGGCCCTCTACAACATAGCGGTCCACGATGTCCGGAAGGCTACGGACAAGCTTTACCGAAGCTTCCGTGAGCCGTTTAAATCCGCGTTTGAGTTCTGCCTTCGCAAGCTCCTCTACACTAAACTGCTCCGCTATTGCTTCTCGTATATCGTAATAGCGGTACAGATCATCACACACACCTTCAACGAGCAGCACCGCCCGTTCAAGTACCACAAATGCACGAGGCGCAGGAAGCCCGTACTTGAGGGAGAGTCGCGCAAGATTGTCACCCTGACCTTTCTCAGTGCTTCCTGCTTGAAACTTCTCTATCAATTCATCGAGATCAGCGTAAAATGCATCAATATCGATCTCTTTCTCTGTTACACCAATGAGCCTCATGAAACCTTTCAGCGCTTTATTCACGTCTCCTTGATAAAAGGCATAGAAGACTTCGAGCGCATCGAGCTTCACCTCCTCTCTGAGTCGCCCAACGGCACCAAAGTCGAGTAACGCTATCTTGCCCTCATCAAGGAGGACTATGTTACCACTGTGTGGGTCAGCATGATAAAATCCGTCGAGGTACACCATCTTCAAAAACGCCTTCGTAATCAGATTTGCGTAATATTTCGCCTGCTCGTCATCGAGCGGGGGGCGTGAGGACACCGTCGGGCCTTTGATAAAATCCATCACAATGACCCGGTTGTTGGTATACTCCCAGTAGACACGTGGGATCACGACCTCCTCCCAATCCTTGAAGTTTCGTAAAAAGCGCTCGATGTGCAGCGCTTCAAGTCGCATATCCAGTTCGTTTTTTAGCATGGTTGAGAGCTCATCGACGATGAGATGCGCATCGAAACCCGTGACTCGGAGGAGCTTTGCACCGAGGGGCAGCAACAACTCGAGCAGTTTGAGATCAGCGTCAATCACACGCTCGATCTCGGGCTTCAACACCTTCACGGCAACCTCGGTTCCGTTCAGCTTCGCATGATAAATCTGTGCTATAGAGCCACTTGCAATCGGTTCCTTCTCAATCTCCTCGAATACGTCCTCCAACCGTCTGCACGTAGAATACTTCTCTCCTGTCTCTTCTGAGACGCACTCGCAGGGGAAGGTCACCGAACCACTAATCTCCTCGAAGGGCAGAGGTGCAACCCCTGCTTGGAGCGTTTGCAGTTCTGCGATGATCGGAGGGGGCACGATGTCAGGCCGCTGGCTCAGCAGCTGACCAAGCTTAATGAACGTGGGTCCGAGTTCTGTCAGTGCCAGCCGTAAGCGCTCACCTTCTACCTCCCATCCTTCTGAAGGCGCGCAGAGCGGTTCAACGGACATGCCACCCTTGGCAAAACTGCGGTAAAACCCAAGAAGCGATGAGATAAGGTGATACTTCAGGACTACACGGATGATTTTGATAACCCGTCGGGTACGTTCAAACATGTCTTTTTCCCTCTACCTCATTCGGTCGTCCCACTGAGTATGATGCATGCATGCATGCATGCCATCAACTGCACTCGTACTGCGTGCGGGAGTTTCAACCCTCGACGTGTTCAATTGCTGCGGCGCCCTCGTGCACTACTCACTCACTCCACCTTGACTGTTTCCTTCTGCTCCCTCTCTTTTGCTTCAAGTTCCCCCTTATACTGCTCCAACAGGGTTATTTCTTTCTCTATAGCATTCGTTACTGTTTTCAGCGTGCTTATCCGCATGGCGATGATAGCCGAGACGAGTTCTGAGGGTCGTGGGATAGCGGTCTCAAGACTTTTACCTATGTCACCAGCCACATCAGCAGCCACCTTCAAGGGGATCAACGTCACACCGGCAAGCGTCTTTAGCGCTTTCCCTAAATCCTCTTCCCAACCGCCGATAATGCAGTAATAGCCTCCGAAGAGCTGATATTCTTTTGAAATGGGACATCGTGGACAGATACAACCCTGTCGCTTCAGATCGCATTCTGTCTTCCCGCGAGCACAGTAGAGCCCTTCCATTCCCTGCTTCATGCAGTCGTTATAGCTGGGGCAGTTTGCGCAGATGCACTTCTCTACATTATCCTTCGTGTCTGGAACTTTCATTTTTTGCACCTATAATATTGCACATAGTTTATTATACGTTGTCAACTGTGATAATATAAACGTATGCAACGGCGTGAAGCAATGGCCACCGACTAAATAGAATGCACAACTTTATTGCGATTTCTGCTTGCTTCATAAAAACAATTCGCGCAACTTCGTCACGGTTTGTCTCCCTTTGAAGGTGCGCGTGCGGATCTTTACTTTTCTTGTTTGCTCATCGATCTTAAATCGCTCTTTATCGTGACTCTGCAACAAATAGAGCAGTTCTGCGTGCGCACCGGAAACGATAACGTCCGGGTTATTATGCAATCCTCGACATACCGAGACGGAGCCGCCTTTCTGGAATATAAAGTGATACCGTTCCCGTTCTGTTTCGAAATTCAGTACCAACGGCGTTATAAGATTATAGAATAGTATTTTTATCGGCCCTGACGATCCAGAAAGCTCCGCCTTTACTTTGCGCTCCTCTTCTGTTCCTATTTCTTTGAGCGCGTTATACAAAGCGTCCATTTCACATCTTCCGCCTGGCTCTTAGCAGCACTAGCAAAGGTGTTGGAAAGGGGGGAGAGAGAGGGGGCGTTAAAAAAGTATGTAAACGCCCAGGTCGGGATTTGAACCCGAGTCCAAGCCTCGACAGGGCTCGATGATAGGCCGCTACACTACCCGGGCTTTTATTCTTTATAGTTATACATTATATTTAAACTTAAACCTTCACGAACGGGAGAGGTTTTAAGAGTAAAACTTTCTAACTAACAAGAAAGAACGAGAAAGAAGCAAAAGGAGATAAGAGAATAATGGCAACAAGAGGTAAGAAAGCCGCGGAAAAGGCAAAATTATTGATGGACAAGACCGCGCAAATACGAAACATCGGCATCATCGCGCATATCGATCACGGAAAGACCACGTTGACCGATAACCTCCTTGCAGGCGCAGGGATCATATCGAAAGAATTGGCGGGCGAGCAGCTCTTTACGGATTTCTATTATCTGGAACAGGAGAGGGGAATAACGATATTTTCCGCGAATGCATCCATGGTTTATGATTATAAAGACTCAACGTATCTCATTAACCTGATTGATACGCCAGGGCACGTGGATTTCGGCGGTGACGTGACGCGAGCATTGCGAGCCGTTGATGGCGCTGTAGTGGTCGTTGACGCTGTAGAAGGCGCGATGCCGCAGACCGAGACCGTGCTGAGACAGGCGATGAAGGAGAACGTGAAACCCGTGCTCTTCATCAACAAAGTCGATCGTATGATCAACGAGTTAAAAGTGGATGCAAATGAAATGCAAGTCCGGCTTGGCAAGATCATCGATAAGGTGAATAAGCTGATTAAGGGCATGAACAAGGAGAAATACGAGGAATGGAAGCTTGACGCTGCGGGGGGTACCGTTGCGTTCGGCTCCGCATTGTACAACTGGGCGGTCAGCGTTCAGACCATGCAGAAGACCGGAATCCGCTTCAAGGAGGTCTACGAGTACTGCAAGGAGGAGGACATGAAGACACTGGCAGAAAAGTGCCCGGCTTATATCGCCCTTCTTGATATGGTAATAGAGCATCTCCCCAATCCCTTGGAGGCGCAGAAGTATCGTGTTCCCGTGATCTGGCATGGAGACGAATCGAGCACGATCGGGGAGAGCATGACGCACTGCAATAGAAGCGGAAACGTTGCATTTATGGTCACTAACCTCTCGGTGGATCCCCATGCCGGCGAAGTCGCCACCGGGAGACTGTTTAGCGGTACCCTGGAGCGAGGCAACGAATTGATCGTTTCTGGCATGTACAAAACAAACCGAATCCAGCAGGTCTGTATCTTCATGGGTGAGGAGCGTGTGGAGGTCGATAAGGTGCCTGCGGGTAACATAGCTGCGCTCATTGGCATGAAAGACGCGATCGTGGGCTCTACGCTCTCTACCGTGGAGATGGCGCCATTTGAAAGTATGAAGCATTACAGTGAGCCTGTTGTTACGGTCGCCGTGGAAGCGAAGAACACGAAAGACTTGCCGCGGCTGGTTGATGTAATCAGGCGGCTGGCTAAGGAAGATCCGAATATACGAGTCGAGATAAACGAGGAAACCGGTGAACATTTAGTCTCTGGCATGGGCGAGTTGCATCTCGAGATCATCACGCATCGGATAAATATCGATGAGGAGGTTCCGATCATTGCGTCACCACCCATTGTCGTCTTCCGTGAAACGGTAGAAGGCACAGCAGGTCCGGTGGAAGGGAAATCACCAAACCGGCACAACAAGTTCTATATTGTAGTCGAACCTCTAGAACCTGCAGTCGTGGATAAGATACAAACAGAGGGCCTCGTGGTGGGCAAAGACAAGGTCTTTTTGCGTGACCAGTTGATGGAAGCGGGAATGGACAAACTGGAGGCAAAGAGCGTTGTGAACATCCTCGAGGGCAACATGTTAGTTGATATGACAAAGGGAGTTCAATATCTGCGTGAGGTAATGGAGTTAATCCAGGAAGGATTTGAGGAAGTGATGCTCAAGGGGCCGTTGGCGAAGGAGAAGTGCAGGGGCCTGAAAGTGAAGTTGATGGACGTGAAGCTGCACGAAGATTCGATACATCGCGGCCCTGCGCAGGTCATTCCGGCAGTTCGCAGCGCTATATTTGATGCTATTCTGCTTGCAAAGGCCACCTTCCTTGAGCCGGTGCAGAATGTCTTCATCAGCATACCGCAGAATCTGCTGGGGAACGTGACGCGAGAGATTCAGGGTAGAAGAGGTCAGATACTGGACATAAAAACCGAAGGCGACATGGTCACGTTGAAGGCAGAAACGCCGGTGGCCGAGATGTTCGGCTTTGCCGGTGACATACGATCCGCAACGGAAGGACGAGCACTGTGGAGCACCGAATTCGCGGGCTTCAAGCCGATACCACCGAATCTCTTCGGTGAGAAGGTGATGGACGTGCGAAAGCGGAAAGGTATGAAGGCGGAGATGCCACGGCCGTCTGATTTCGTCTCTTCGTAACCTCCAGTCGCTATTAGGGGAGATCGAGCGCACAGTTTTGTTACTCGTCTCTCTCGCCGGTAACATCAGGGTAGAGGGGCTACACCCCTCTAATTTTTTACACGTTAGGGTTAGTAAACCATTGCCGCTCTCCTTGGCTACTGTACAATTGATTGATTGCAACGCTTATAGCATCTATTGACACCCACTACAAAGAGTTGATTATCAATAGCCCGTGCTTTTGGTCTCGCATTCCAAAAATAATTTGGCTCTTCTCGTACGCTTGCGGGCACAAATATAACGGTGGTGCCGTTAAGTGCGATTATCCGTGTAAGTTCAGTCACTGATTTCCTCAGCTTCCAGCGGATAAACGCCGTTCTCGTCATGGACTTCCGTTCCGTTGAGGGGTGGATTGAAGACGCAGGCCAACTTCATTTGCGTCTTGGCCCGCAGTAAGTGCCTGTCATGGTTGTCCAGAATGTAGATGGTGCCAGGCTGAATCGGGTAAATCTTACCCTCAAGTACCGTTTCTACTTCACCTTCACCTTCCATGCAATACACTGATTCCAGGTGGTTTTGATACCAGATAGGTGTTTCTGTACCGGCATAGATCGTAGTGATGTGGAAGGAAAAGTCCATATTGTCGCCTCTCAGCAGCAAACGGACACTCTCCCAATTCTTAGAAACGACGCACCTGGCAGTTTTTTCCGCCTCATCCAGCGTTCTTACAATCATGTCACCACTCCTATTTCAAGTTCACTTGTGCTCGAAGCCCTGCTGGAACTAGTTCCCATGACCTCGATTACGCTCTCTTCAAGAATCGCAAGGCCTCGGTTCAGTTGCTCGTCGGTAATAGTTAGCGGCATGATGCACTTAACGACCTGACCATTTGAACCCGAGGTTTCCAGTATTAAACCCTTTTCAAATGCCGTGGCGGTGATCTTGCTTGCTAATTCACCAGTCTGGCAGTCCAGAGCGTGTATCATGCCTCTTCCGCGTGCGGACAAAATACCTTTTGGATCCATACTCACCAGCTTCTCCAAACGATCGCGGAGTAGCTGACCTTTGCGCTTTACTGCTCGGGAAAACGCATCGTCACGCCAGTAGTGCTCAAGTGTTGCTGTGGCAGTGACAAAGGCAAGGTTGTTGCCCCGGAAGGTGCCGTTGTGCTCACCAGGCTTCCACTGGTCCAGTTCTGGCTTCATCAGAACGAGTGAAAAAGGCAGCCCGTAACCGCTCAAGGATTTCGAAAGCGTGATAATGTCCGGGGATATGCAGGCTTCCTCAAAACTGAAGAACGTGCCTGTACGGCCGCAGCCCATCTGGATATCATCAACGATCAGTAGAAGATCATGCTTGTGACAGATCTTTTCCAGAGAGCGCAGCCATGCAAAGCTGGCCACATTGATGCCGCCTTCACCTTGAACCGTCTCCACGATCACAGCCGCTGGACGATCCAAACCACTGCTTGCGTCGGTTAGCATCTTGTCCAAATATGCTGTGGTGTCAACATCCCCACCCATGTAACCGTCGTATGGCATAAAAACGGTGCCCTGAGGCTGTATGCCACAACCATCGCGGAAGTGACTGTTAGCTGTCGCTGCAACCGAGCCAAGAGTCACGCCATGGAAGCCATTGGTGAAAGATACAATGATCTGACGCCCGGTCACCTTGCGCGCGATTTTAAGGGCCGCCTCTACTGCGTTGGTACCCGTTGGTCCGGTAAACTGCAGCTTGTATTGCATATTTCGAGGATGTAGTATGAGCGCCTCAAACGTTTCCATAAAGGTCTTCTTCGCTTCGGTTGCCATGTCAAGACTATGTACAATACCGTCTGACTCGATGTAGTCCTGCAATTTTTTCTTCAATATCGGGTTATTATGCCCGTAATTCAAAGTTCCAGCGCCTGCAAGGAAGTCAAGGTACTGTTTACCCGTCTTGTCTTCCAGAACGGCTCCCCTGGCCCTTTTAAACACCACCGGGAAGTCACGACAATAACTGCGAACTCTTGATTCAAGACGTTCGAAAATATTACGTTTGTTCATTGATTATCCTCCGAATTGACGTTAAACGGACCGATATGAAGCAGATATTCCGCTTCATGAATCTCGTGACCGAAATGATCCGTGGAAAAGTATATGCTTTCATTGCAGTGAGTATCAAGATCTCTGGCAACAGAGAGAAACAGGTTCAAAGAAGCGATATTGGAAGGAGTAATGGTGGTTTCCAGAAAATGACAGCGCTGACAAACAGATCTTTGCAATACGGTACGTAACAGGCGCTTGCCGACGCCGTGGCCTCTCAGTCGCCTGTCGACCGCGACCTGCCATATAAAAAGGACTTCGGGGCTTGTGGGTAGACAATATCCCGATAGAAAAGCGAGAATCTCACCATCCTCTTCAGCGACCACACAGGTATCGGCAAAGTGCTGACAGAGCAATAAATAACAATAGATCGAGTTCAAATCCAGTGGTTTACACGCGTTTATTAATGCGTGGATTTTTGCGGCATCTTCCACGCGCGGTTTACGTAAAACAAGCTTGTTGGGCTCGATAGAGATTGGACCGCTTCTCCCGTTGCTACTGACTAACATGAATCATATCCCTTATTTCACGAGAGTACATAGTCACTGGTATCTTATACGCTCTTAAATAGCTTTTCTGAGGAAAAAGAAGCTTCTTCACGTTTTTTCTGAAGATTCGGAAGTTTTTTATAGAAGCCTCTGTTTTACTTTAATGATGGTGAGCAAAATAGATGCCAGAATCCTTGAGATACTGCAACGTGACGTTCGCACGCCGATATCTAAGATTGCAAAAGAGGTCGGGTTAAGTGAGAATGGTGTGCGATACAGACTCGAAAAATTGGAGAAAGGGGGCTATATAAAGAGCTATACTATTTTGCTTAATCCGAAGAAATTTGGTAAGAGGATTCTAGCGATATTTAATCTTGAAATAGAGCCGAAGGAGATGAGAAGCACCTTACCCAAATTAGTAACGCTGGACGAGTTTATCAAAATCTATCAGACCACCGGACAGTTTTCAATTAATGCAGTGGGTCTTTTCGATAACGAAAATAATTTGACCTCTTTTATAAACAACAAGCTTTTAATCGAGTTCTCGATTCAAAATTATACTGTTGAGATCGTAATGCGGAAAGTTAAAGATACTGATTATGAAATATAATTTCTGCTTTTACAAATAGTTACGTTCTTCTCTTTTTGCGCAGTTTCTTTTTCTATCTTACAACTCAAGATCATTTCAGTGCGACGATCCGCTTCTTGAATAACAAAGCCGTTTGGATCGACAATTATGCTATCACCTAAACTAATTTTGCCGTTCGCTGAGCCCACTGCATTAGCTTTAAGCACAAATAGACCGTTCTCAACAGCGCGTGCAATCGGTAAAGCTCTATTTTTATCGACTTTCTGTATCGCTTCCCGCGGCTCATAAAAATAAGCCGCTAAGATAACGAGAGCATCAGCACCCAATGTTTTATATTTACGAGCGAGCATCGCATCGTTCTGATCCCTGCAAATTAAAACGCCAAATGTAACGTCTTTTAATGGGAACGTTAGTGGTTTGGTACCGCTATCGAAGTAGACCGTTTCCGATGACGTGAGATTAATTTTATGATATATAGTTAGTGAGTTAAGTATTTGAACATTTTGGTTAAAATTTTTTGGTGTAGTATCCGGCGGATTTCCCGTCGGTACGTCTCTTCGTCAGGAAAGTAGGTATTGGCTGCTGCATGCTTGGTGGTTTTCCATACCTGTTC